>JBNMOZ010000126.1:0-11157 GCA_051276005.1 Bradymonadia bacterium
GACGACGGCATGTTCGTTGAAGCGCTGCGGGTCAAGGGCATGGCCTTGCACCTGTTCAAGGGACCGAGCGCCGCGTGGTCCGCGTATTGGGAGGCCTTACGTGTCGCCCGAAAGCTCGATTCGTCCAGGCTCGATGGCAAGCTCGCCGAGCGCGCCGGTGCCTGTCAGCTTGAGCTCGGGCACCTCGATGAGGCCGAGCGTTTGCTGCGCCGTAGCCTCGAGCAGCTCGAAGCGTCGGAGTCACCCAACCAGGGCACGGCTTATCGCCTGCTGGCTACGGCGGCGCTGCATCGCGGCGACTTGCGCGCTGCGCACCGGCTGGCCGAGACGGCCCTGAGTTGTCATGAAGCGGCGGGCACGCGGCTGGGCATGCTCGAAGCACAGACCGTCCTGGGCGAGATCGCGCAGGCCGAAGGCGAGGCTGAGGCCGCCGAGAGTGCCTTCCGAGCGGCCTATCGGCTGGCGGAGGCCATCGGCGCGACCGCGCTGCCCTTGTTGATGTGCAACGTGGCGGTGCTGCTCGTCGAGCGGGGTCGATCTCTCGAAGCGCTCGAGCTGATCGAAGACGCGACGCGGCGCGCCCAGGCCACCGAGTACCGGCTGGCCGAGGCGGTCGCGGCGTTGTGCCGGATCTACGCCGACGCGAACCTGCACCGGTGGGGCAGCATCGGCAGCGGCTGGCCGACCGTCGAGTTCATCCTGACGGCAGGCTACACAGCACCCGACATCGCGCGGTTGGCCCAACAGGTCGCCGAGCGCGCGTCTGCCGCCGACCGGGGCGTCGACGCCCAGCGCTTCCGTCGGTTGGCGGTTTCGCAGCTTGTCGGGCTCGGCCGCGCCGATGAGGCAGAGGCGCTGCAGTCGCTGCACGATCAAGTCGCGTAGCGCGATCGCCCCGGGCAGCATGACCGGGCAGCACCCAGCGACATCTCGTCTTGGCACCGCCGATCGGCGGCTCGCGACTCTCTAAAACGTAAAGAAGGGTTCGCTCTTCGGCGCCTTGCTCTGGGGGGCGGCCGGCTGCGTCTTAGCGGCTGCGCTGCGCGGTGCCTTGGTTTTGATCGCCGCCGGAGCGGCTGTGACCGGAGCGGCCGTGACCGGAGCGGCCGTGACCGGAGCGGCCGTGACCGGAGCGGCCGTCGCCGGTGCTGCGGTTCGAGGCGCGGCGGTTCGCGGCGCGATCCTGCGCGGCGCGCGGGTGCGGGGTGCGCGCGACCGAGGGGTCCTGGGGCGGACGCGGGGGGCGCTCGTGCGCGGCGCCGGGGCCTGCGTGACCGGGGCCTGCGTGACCGGGGCCTGCGTGACCGGGGCCTGCGTGATCGGGGCAGCGTTGGTGGGCGCCGCCGTCAAGGGTGCGTCGCGAACCGAGGGCGTGGCCGACAGCGGAGCCTGACTCGTCGGCGCGGTCGTCGTGGGCACTGTCACACCCGGGTCGACCACCGGCGGCAGCGGCCTGTCGGGCGCGCCATCTCGCAACACGAAGAGCGTCACACCGGCGGTGATCAGCGCGATGCCCAGGATGATCCAGAGCGCCGCGCGCGATCGGCGGGGCGCTGGCGTTTCGGTCGCCGATGTACGGTCGAGGCTCTGCGTCACCACGCCGGCCAAATTGGCAGACACGACCGGTTCACGTCCGGTGCGCGGCGCGAGGCGGGCAATGGGCAGCGCGCTTGAGCGGCTCTCGAGCTCGGACAGCACCTCACGCAGCTCGGTGGAGAGCGCCAGCGCCGTCTGGTAGCGATCCTCGCCGCGTTTCGCGAGGCAGCGATCGATGATCGTAAGCAGCAGTGGAGGCGCTGATTGCGCGATCTGCTCCAGGCTCTCATGGGGGATCTGGATCGCGGCCAAGCACACCGCGGTCGAGGTCTCGCCGGTGAATGGCGGGCGGCCGGCCAGCACCTCGTAGAGCATGACGCCGATCGACCAGATGTCGGCGGGCGCGCCGCATGTGCGCGGATCGACCGCCTGCTCGGGGCTCATGTAGTAGGGCGTGCCGACGGTGAGGCCGGTTTGCGTCGCGCCCTGCTTGCCTTCCTCGTAGCGGGCGATGCCGAAGTCGAGCAGCTTGACGGGTCGATCGCTGGGCTCGCCCTCGAGAATGAAGACGTTGTCGGGCTTGATGTCGCGGTGAATGATGCCCACGGCATGCGACGCCGACAGCGCGTCGAGCAGGCGCAGGAAGGCCCGGACCACCAGCGTCAGATCGGGTCGGTGCCAGCGCAGCCAATCGCCGAGCGACTCGCCTTCGAGCAGCTCCATCGCGATGTAGAGCACGCCGCTGGGATCGCGCCCACCGTCGTACACCGCGGCGATGCCGGGATGGTCGATGGTCGACGCGGCCTGAACTTCGCGGGTGAACCGCTGAACGCTCCGCGGATCCTGGCCGACGTGGGGATGCAGCAGCTTGACCGCGGCGGTCTTGTTGGTCACCAGGTGGTGCGCCGCCCAGACTTCGCCCATCGCACCGGCGCCAATTTTGCGCTCAAGCTGCCAGCGGCCTCCAATAATCGGGAGTTCTTCGCTCATCCTTGCAATCCTGCGATCACCTTGACCTCGCTCAACCCCGAGGCCGTCGGTTCAATGAGCACGTGGGCGCCGATCCGCTGCGCCAGACCCGGCACGTGGCTGATCAGACCGATCTGTCGTCCGTCTGCCTGAAGCGCATCGAGCGCGTCCAGTACCACGTCCAAGGTGTCGGTATCGAGGCTGCCAAAGCCTTCATCGATGAAGAGCGAGCCGATGCGGGTGTCGCGCGCCGATAAGCTCGCGAGGCCGAGGGCGAGCGCCAGGGAGACCAGGAAGGTCTCGCCCCCGCTGAGGCTCTTGACGGTGCGCACCTCATCGCCCATGTCACGATCGACGACCTGCACGGCGGGGTTCTCTTTGGGGACGCGCATCAGTTGATAGCGTCGCGCCAGAGTTTGCAGGTGGTGGTTTGCCTGTTCGATGACGGCGTCCAGGGTGAGGCTTTGGGCCAACTCACGAAACGTCGCGCCGGTGGCCGATCCAATGACCTCGTCGAGTTGGCCCCAGAGCGCGCGATCGGCCACAGCTGCGGTCCGATTGTCACTCAACGCTGCGCACCTGTCGCGGGCTGCGTCGTCGTGGTCGAGAGCGCGCTCGGCCGCTGCCTTGGGGGCCACGGTGTCATCATACCGTCGGTCGGCGACCTGCCAGTTGGCCGCGGCGGAGGCGGCCTCCACAGCGGGCCCCCGGGCGTCATGTTCGCCGCGCTTGGCGCAGCGTTCTTCGACCACCGAGTGTGCCTTGTCACGTCGGGTGCGCAGCGCCTCCAGCTCTTTGGCTTCGGCCAGGAGCGCTGCCCTTGACAGCGCTCGCACCCTCTCCAGGGCTGCGCGATCGAGACCCGCGTCGGCAAACGCGTCGCGCAGACGCTGGACGGCGGCGCCACGCTCAACCTCTGCCTCGGTGCGGGCGGTGATGGCAGACCCGAGGCGTTCTTTCGCGCCCTCAGCGTCGATCTCCAATTTGTTGGCGTCGAGTCGTTGTCTGTTCAGAGCGTCGGTCGCCTCGGCGACTTGGGCGTCGAGCGCGGCGCTCACCGTCGCGACCGGGCGCCCCTCGAGGACGCCTACGCGGCGCGACTCCAAGTCCCGCATCCGGTCGACCGCGCCTTTCGCTTGAGCGCGGGCATCCTTGGCGGCGTTGGCTGCGTTGCCGGACTCGGCGCGGGCGTCTGCGGCTTTGCCCTGTAGGGCCTCGACATGAGCGCCGGCGTCACGGCTGTCGGGCTGGGCCTGGGCGAGCCGATCGAGGCGCCCCTCGAGCGCGTCCAGCGTCGCGTCGGGCGCGGCCTCCAGCCCGTCTCGATCGACACGGTTCAGTAGGGGGCTCAGACGCGCCTCGGCGCGGTCAGCCTCGGCTTTAGCGTCGCGCGCCTTCAACTCCGCTTCGTTCTTGTGGTCCTGCGCTGCGTTGTGTGTCTCACCGACGGTCTTGACCCGCGCTTCTGCCGCGTCGACGTGATCGCGTACGCGGTAGATCGCGTCTTCGGCGGCAAGGCGCGCCTTGGCCTCGCTGAAGGCGGTGGACGCGGCGGCGTGGTCGGCTTCGGCGCTGGTCAGTCGCCCTTTGAGCCTGTCGAGGGCGTCTGCCTCGGTCGGATCCGCTGGCACCGTGCTGCTGGCCCTCTCCCGCGCTTGGTCCCAGTCGCTGATCAGCGCTTGGAGATCGCGGTCGAGTTGCTGGCTGCTGCGCTCGGTCTGTTCAAGGGTGGCGTCGATGAACGTGATCTTCGTGCGTGTGTCCTGGAGGGTGGTCTGGGTCGAGCTGATGTCGCCCTCTACCTGCGCCACGCGGGCTTGGAAGCGGTCGGTCTTGATGAGCGCGGGGTCGATGCCCGGGTGCTCAGTTGCGCCGCAGAGCGGGCATGGATCGCCGCTGTGCAGGGCGGCGCGATGCCCCGAGAGATCTTCAGCCGCGCGGCTGAGCCGCGGAGCGGCGCGGGCATGGTCGAGATCCACGCGCAGGTCGGTGAGGCGGCGCTTCGCGGCAGAGCGCGTCTGTTCGAGCGGGCAACGACGCGTACCTTCGGCGTCGATGCGTGCGCGCTGTTCGGCGATCTGAACCGTCAGCTTGACCGCTCGCGTGGCGCGCGCGCGCATCCGCTCGAGGTGGCGGACCCGATCGACGACGGCATCGCGGTTTGATCGAGCGCGATCAGTGGCGTTGGCCAGGCCCGCGATGGGTTGGTCTGCCGCCGCGGCCTTGCGGTCGTCGAGCTGCTCTCTGGCGGCCTTCGCCTGCCGCTTTGCGGCTCGATGAGCGGCCTCAGCCTCGGTCAGACGAGTGACCGCTGCGGCGATCTGCCGGGCGCGCGCCTCGGCGGCATCTGCCAGAAGCGCGCAGCGGTCGCGCTCAGCGCGCGCGCTCGCGAGTTGAGCGTCGAGCCCGCGCGCCAGATCGAGGTCGGGGGCGGCGGCGTGCCTCGCTGCTTGCGCCGCGGTGTGCGTGGCTTCGGCCACTTCGGCCGCAGCCCGCGCCGCAGCCGCGCGCTTCTGGGCGCGCTCGGCGGCGGTCTTGGCGTCGTCGTGGGCTGCGGCGCGGATCTTCGCCTGCGTCACAGCGCGATCCGCCGCGTCGAGCAGCGGCTGGAGAGGCGCCGCCTTGCGAGCAAGCTCGATCCGCGCCCAGCGGGGCGCTGCTGCTCCATGATCGGCGTCGGCCGCTTCGGCGTCGAGCGTGGCGCCATCAATGTCTGCGTCCAGCGTCTGGGCAATCTGATGCCAACGCCGGTCCTCCTCGGTCCGGCCGCGCAGCTTCTTGGCCGCTTCAACCCAGGCTGGGGCGGCGCTGAGTTCATCCTTGAGCCGTTCGCGGCGGGCAGGGGAGAGCACCGCGTGCTCGCCGAGCCGGTCCTCGATGCTCTTGAGGGCGTGACGCGCCTCCTTGTGGCGCTCTCGCGGCCGACCGCGTGCTTGCTCTGCTTGAGGCCGAGCCGCGGGGTCTTGTCGTACAGCGCTAGACACAGCGCGTCGAGCAGGGTGCCCTTGCCGGCGCCAGTCGGCCCGGTGATCGCGAAGAGTCCAACGGCGCCGAGGCCGTCCGGATCGTCAAGATCGACCTCGAATTGACGCAGGCTGGCCAGGTTCTCGCCGCGGATCGCCAGGATGCGCATCAGTCGGTGTCCTCTTGGCTGCCGACCACGTCGACCAGCTCATTGAAGGCGGCCAGGATGGCAGTGGACGGCTCTCCGCCCGCGTCCCGCTGCCATTTCAGCGGCATCACATCTTCGGGTTCGAGCTGCGCGAGATCGGCGCGGGGTGTCGTGTCGGCGAGGGCGCTGGCGTCGCGGCCGTCGACCACCTTGAGGCTGACAAGGCGGGGGACGCGCCCTTCGAGGGCCGCTTCAAGCATCGGGATCACGTCGATCAGCGCGGCGGGGCCGCCCTCGGGCAGGCGTAAGAGGTCGACGGTGCGCGGTACATGTGGCGTGCAGCACTGCTTGAACGCGCCCGCCTAGAAGTCGACGATGGCGACTGGGTGGGTGCACACGGCCTCGGCCATCGAGAGCGGGATAGGCGAGCCCGAGTAGCGGATGTGATCGGCATCTACGGACTGGGCGAGGTGCAGGTGGCCCAACGCGACGTAGTCGATGTCGTTGGGGAAGATATGATGCGTCAACGCGTGCTGGTTGCCGCCGAGCACCTTGCGCTCGCTGGGCTGTCGCCGCGCCCGGGCCGCTTCGATGACCGTCGCGTAGATTCGTGCGACGCCCTCGATCATCGCGTCCTGCCTCGGCGCCGACCGATCCGCTGGCGTCATGCAGCGGGAAGATCATCTGGTCAACCTCGAGCTCACGGCCCTCGTCGCGGGGCAAGCCGCCGACCACGCGCACGCCGACGGACTCCCAGAGCGGGCCGGGCGCGTCGAGGCGGGCGGCGGAGTCGTGGTTGCCGCCGATGACCACCACGTCCAATCGGGGGTGGTCTGCCCGCAGCTGCATCAGGGTCTCGTAGTAGGGCCGCAGCGCCCGAGTGGGCGGGTTGGCGGACTCAAAAACGTCGCCAGCGATCAAGAGCGCGTCGACCTGCTCCGACGCGATCGTCTCGCTGAGCCCGTCGAGAAAACAGGCGTGCTCCTCGCGCCGCGACTGCTGATGCAGGGTGCGCCCGAGGTGCCAGTCCGCGGTGTGCAGGATGCGCATGGTGCACCGTGCCAACGGCGCCTGCGCGGCGCAACTGTTCAGCATGTCTGCCCGTGCTTCAGTTGATCCGCGTCAGCCGATCAGGGGCGCGAGGATGACCTCGAGCGGGGCGCCGCGACGGTTGTAGCCGCTGCTCATCGTGCGCCCATACGCGCCGGCCGTCGTGATGATGAGCCGATCGCCTTCAAAGGTCTCGGGCAGGCGGCGGTCGCGGCCGAGGGTGTCGCCGGACTCGCAGATTGGGCCCACGATGTCGGCGGTGATGCAGGCCGGGGCGTCGATGCGGCTCAGGTTCGAGATGCCGTGCCATGCGCCATAGAGCGCGGGCCGGATGAGGGTGTGCATGCCGGCGTCGACACCCACGAAGTGGCGGGCGCCCTTGGTCTTGAGCTGGGTGACGGTCGCGATCAGCACGCCGGCTTCGGCCACCAGATACCGCCCGGGCTCGATCCACCACTCAAAGCCCGGATAGCTGGCCCGCACGAGGCCCAGCGCCGCGTCGAGCGCGGGCAGGTCGAGGGGGGGATCGCCGGGCACCTGCCGCACCCCAAGGCCGCCACCGATGTCGAGGAATCGGACGCTCTCAAACCGCGTCGCGGCTTCGGCCAAGAACGCGCCGGCCTCGCGCCACGCCTCGGGATCGCGCACCTGGCTGCCGCGATGGGCGTGCAGCCCGACCACCGTCGCTCCGGCGGCCTTGGCCAAGCGCGCGGCGGTGTCGATCTGCTCGGGCGGGATGCCAAACTTCGACCGGTTGCCCGCGGTGCGCACCTTCTCGTGATGGCCCCGGCCTCCGCCCGGATCCAGGCGCAAGAAGATCGACGCGCCGGCGAAGAGATCGGGCCACGACTGCAGCGGGTGGATGTTGTCGACGGTGACGTGCACGCCCAGCGTCAGCGCGTCGGCATAGGCCTGTCGTGCGGCGAAGTTGGGGGTGAACAGCACCTGGTCGGGTTCAAGCGCGGGGCAGCTCTCGAACACATGGGCCAACTCGCCGGGCGAGACGCACTCCAAACCCAGGCCAGCCGCGTGCAGCTGTCGAAGGATCGCGGGATGATCGTTGGCCTTGATGGCGTAGAAGACGCGATCGACATGCGTGAGCGCCCGCAGCCTCTGGGCGGCCGCCTCGATGCTCGCGGCGTCGTACACATAGGCGGGCGTCTGGGCGACGGCGAGCAGCTCATCGCGGCGTTCGCGCCACCAGGGCGTCTCTTCGGGCGGGCGCTCTTTCGCGCCGTCCGCGTTGGCTGCTGCGTCGTCAAAGGTCTCGCGCCAGGTCGGTCCGAAGTCGGGCGTCTCGACCGTGGTGGCGAACAGCAGCTTGTGCAGGTCTCGCACGAGGCGATCGGCGTCATCGGCGTCGACAACGAAGGTCAGGTTCAGGTCGCTGGCCGCTTGGCAGACCAGATGAATGCGGCGGTCTTCGAACAGCGCCAGCGCCGGGCCAAGCCGGTGCATGATCGCCCGAATGCCTTGGCCCACCAGGCTCACGGCGGCGCACCCGCGGATGAGGCGCGCGGTGCAGCGGGTGTTCAGATCAGCCAGCAGGCCCGCGATGGTGTCGGGGTCGACCTCGCCCGCGGCCGGATCAAACGACGCGGTCACGTTGCTCTCGCTGGTGCTGACCAGATCGACGCTGACGCCATGGCGCTGGAAGCTGGTGAACACCTCGGCGAGGAAGCCAACCTGCTGCCACATGCCCAGCGTGTCCATGCTGACCAGCGTGACGCCGCGGCGGGCGGCGATGGCCTTGACGCGGGCGGGGCCGGATTCAAGCGCGCCCACGGCGGTGCCGGCGAGCTGGGGCCGATGGGTGCAGCGCACGTGCAGCGCGATGCCGTGTCGTCGCACCGGGGCCAGGCAGCGCGGGTGCAGCACCTTGGCGCCCGCCGTCGCCAGCTCTTGAGCCTCGTCATACGACAGGTGGGTCAGCAGGCGGGCGTCGGGCACATCGCGGGGGTTGGTCGTGTAGATGCCGGGCACGTCGGTCCAGATCTCACAGCGCACTGCCTGCAGCCGCGCCGCGAAGAGGGCGGCGCTCGTATCGCTGCCCCCTCGGCCCAACACCACCCGACGGCCATCGGGATCGCGTGCGATGAAGCCCTGAGTGATGACTGCGCCTGTAAGTAATCGAAATTGATGCTGAAGTGATTCGCAGGACTCGTCGGTGATCTGGGCGGCCATCGTGCCGACTCGGCCCGCTTGCGCGACGCTCGTGAGCACGTCACCGGCGTCGATGAACGTCGAGCGAACGCCCGTCGACTCAAGCCAACGGGCGCCCAGGCGCGTCGCCATCAGCTCGCCCTGCGCCAAGACGCGGGCCTCCAGCGCGAGCGGGAAGGCGCCGATCAAGGCGACCCCTTCGGCCCAGCGCATCAGGTCGCCCATCTCGGTCGCCGGCTCGAAGTCGACGCCCATCTGCGAAGCCAGCGCGGCATGTCGCGCCTCGATCGCCGCGAGGACCGGGCCCGCCTGACCTTGGGCCGCCGCGGGCAGCAGCGTCGTCAGCAGGTCGGTCACGCCGGCGAGGGCCGAGCAGACGATGACGGGACGCAAGCCCTCGGCCTGGCGATCGCCGACCGCGGCGGCGATGACCTGCCACCCTGCGAGCGTGGCCACGCTCGTGCCGCCGAACTTGAGGACCACGAAGCCGTTCATATCGCTCCTCATATCGCCCCCGGATGCGGGCGGATTGAATCCAGAGCGACCGACCGCGTCTGGCGCTGCGGTCGGTCCGGGATGTCGAAGTCTATGCCCTCGCGGCGGAGTTTGAGAATGCGTGTTTTTGCTCTGCTGGCCACGCTCGCCCTGGGATGCGGATTTCTTGCCGAAGCCGCGCCGGCCTATGCCCCGACGCCGCAGGTCGACGCGGCCCTCGGCGATGGCTGGTCGAGAGTGAATCACCCGGCCATCACACCCTCCTTGGATCGACCCGACACCGCCCCCGCCACCGACACACAGCGCTGACCCGCATTCCCGCATTCGCGCACCATGTTTGGGCGATCACGCGCTCTCTTTGGGCGCTTAAGCAGACCTTGAGTCGCGTTTCATTGGCGTCTGCGCGGGATCTCTGGATACTGCCTCAGTGTCGAGCCCTGTCGAAATTTCGCTGAACGCCGCGGCCGATGTCGCCACCCTCGTCATCAGCGGACCGCTGCGTCGCGGGATCGTACCCGAGCTCACCAAAGCGTTGCGCGACGCGCCCAAGGGCACCTTGACGCTCGACATGAGCGGCGTGACGACGATGGACAGCGCGGTGGTCGCCACCCTGATCCGCGCTTGGCGGGCCCGGGCCGGCGCGCTGATGCTGGGCCCGATGAGCCCCGACGCAGAGCGTGCACTGGCGATGTTTCGCGTGGCCGAGGACCCGCCCAAGGCGCCCGTCCCGGCGAAGAGCCTCGAGGCGTTGGGCGGCGCGGTCTACAGCAGCAGACAGGCCCTCGTCGACTTCCTGCAGCTCGCGGCCGACACGACCTTCGCGGTCTTCGCGACGCTGCGGCGGCCGCGCTCGATGCGATGGGGCGCGATCGCCGAGCAGTCGATCGACATCGGCTCGCGCGCCTTCGGCATCATCGGGCTCATCACGTTTCTTGTCGGCCTGACCATCGCGTTTCAGTCGGCGCACCAGCTTCAGCAGTTCGGCGCGGCCATCTACGTGGCCAACCTGACCGGCGTCTCGATGCTGCGCGAGATGGCCCCGCTGATGTGCGCGATCCTCGTCGCCGGGCGGTCGGGCAGCAGCATCGCCGCCGAGATCGCGACCATGCAGGTCAGCGAAGAGATTGACGCGCTCAAGGTGATGGGCATCGACCCCATCGACTTCCTGGCCGTACCGCGCATCCTCGCGATCACCTTGATGGTGCCGTTGTTGACGGTGCTCGCCGACATGCTGGGCATCCTCGGCGGGGTGTTGGTGGGCGTCTTCTACCTCGACATCGCGCCCAACGCGTTCATCAACCAGATGCTGTCATCGGTCTCGACCTGGGACCTCGTCAGCGGGCTGATCAAGAGCGTGGTCTTCGCGTTCGGCATCGGCCTGATCGGTCTGCACTACGGCTTCAAGGTGCGCGGCGGCGCCAGCGAGGTTGGGCGCACGACCACCGCGAGCGTGGTGGCGTCGATCTTCTTCATCATCGTCGCCGACTGCATCTTCAGCATCCTGTTCTACGTGGTCGTATGAAGGCGGACGCATGAGCGCATTGACGGTCCGGGGGCTCATCGCCCGCTACGGCGACAAGACGATCCTCAACGGGGTCGATCTGACCGTCGAGCCGGGCGAGGTGCGGGTGATCTTGGGCGGCTCAGGCTGCGGCAAGAGCACGTTGATGAAGTGCTGCGTGGGCCTCAAAGACCCCGACGGCGGCCGGGTCACGATGCTGGGCGAAGAGCTGTCTGCGTTGGATGAGAAAGCACAGCGTACCCTGCTGACTCGAATCGGGGTTCTCTTTCAGTACGGGGCGCTGCTGGGCAGCATCAGCATCGGTGAGAAC
>JBNMOZ010000127.1:0-11122 GCA_051276005.1 Bradymonadia bacterium
AGGCTCAGCTCGCCATCACGATGGTATCGAAATCGAATCGACACGTTACGCGGCTCGATCGGCACGTGAATGCTGCCGCTCCCGCAGCGCGTATTGACGCCGCAGTCTACGGGCAAATGGGTGTGCACTTGCGGCAGGTCAGCGAGCGCCGTCCAGGCCTGTACGCCGGTGTCGGTGATGAAGCTGATCTCGAGCACGCTCTCATCGCCCAGCCCCTGCTCTGCCTGGATCTCATAGAAGAAGAACAGCGTCTCCTCTTGCGCAAACCAGGCCGCGTCGGCGAGGGCAAAGAACCCGCCGATGTCGGTGATGGCCACCTTGCAGCCCACCAGAGCGGTCACCAGCGCGCAGCCCAGCAGGATCGGCCGGAGCCGTGGGAGTGCGCGACACATCGATCAGGCCAACAAGGCTTGGAACGCGAGGCCGTCGCGGCGCAGCGCCGGGCGAAGGCCGTCGCTCAACGCCGCGCGGGCTTCGCTGGCCAGCGCATACAGGCTGCCCGGCGACGCGGGCGGCGGCGTCGCCAGCAAGGCCTGCTGCAGCGCCGCCGGCGCCTCTTGGGTCACCCGATTCGCGGCGTCGGCGGGCTGCAAAGACAGCCACGCTGCGAGCGACTCCAAAGGCACACCAAGCAGCAGGTCCGCGCGGGTCTCGGTGCTCAAATGGGTGAGCATCTCGGCATGCAGCACGGTGGTGATCCAGCTGGGAAGGCGGCCATTATGCCGCGCGACCGTCGCCGAAATTAGAGCACCACGGGCGGCCGGCTCGAGCCGCGGCAGCAGGATTGAGAGCGCCCCGGCTGCATCAAACTCAGCGCCGCGATCCGAGATCGGGCCGCGTGGCGGCTCGGGCAGCGCGGCGTTGTCGCGGGACGCTTCGAGGACGCGCAGCAGGTAGTCGATCTGCACTTGGTCCATGCGGTTCGACTGCAGTAATTGACCAATTAGATCATGCAGTTGCCTCTGGTTGAGCAGGCCGATGGACTCATGCTGCATCGCGGCCGGCGCCAGGGCGAACAGCAGCGCGCCGTAGCGTGATGGCAGCGCCGTGACCAGATCGACGAGGGCCGTCGCGCCGAACTCATCGTGCAGCGTGCGAATCAGCTCGGTGTCGGGGTGGGCCGTCAGCGCGGACGCCAGGGCGTAGCGATCCAGCGTGTCGAAGAACGCGGCGTCGGCGGGCAACTTCGCGGGATCCGCGGTCTTGATGTACTCGGCCAGCGTGTACTTCGCCGACGCATGCGCGCCGTCCCGCGGGAAGGCGTTGGGGAAGGCATCGGGGAAGAGCATGACCGCCTTGGCCAGCATGCCCTGCTCACCCGTGCGCAACAGATCCGCGACCAGCGCATGCAGCACCGGATCGCCCTCGGGCGCCGCATCGAGGCGGGCCCGCCACGCGGTGTGCCGCGCGTCGATGACCGCCTGCGCTTCCGCCTCAGGCGACGCCTCGACCACCGGCGCGGCCTCCGGCTCAACCTCATCGTCGAGCTGCGCGAGCAGCATCTCTTCGTCGAGCGAGCGTCGCCCCAACCGCCGCACGCCCCAGATGATGAGCAGCGCGGCGATGGTGAAGAGCAGCAGCCCGATCATCCACGCGAAGTGCGGCAGCAGACCCACCCACAGCTCGCGCGCGGCGACCTTGCCGTCCCAATCCACGGCCGTGACCGGCGCAGCGGCGACCGCATCGGGCACCGGCGCCAGCGTGGCGACCGTCGCGGGGGCGGGCGGCGGCGGCTCGATCGGATCGGGCGACTCGCGCAAGAAGTTCGAGACCTTCTGCAGCGGCTCATAGGTCACCTCGACCTTGGTCCACCCGCGCGAGAGCTTCGCCGTCAGCCGCGTCGCCAATGCCCGCGCGTCCCGCGCCCGGACCGACTTCTCATGCGCGAAGCTGCACTCCACGTTCGTCAGGAAGATCTGCTTCTCAACGCTGCCGGGCCCCGGCCGCAGGCCCAGCCCCGGCAGGGATCCCGCGGGCGGCTGGTCGACGACCGTATGATCGACGTACAGGCAGCCCTTCGCGAAGCAGCGCTCGGGCGCACAGTCTTGAGCGAGCGCGCGCGTGAACTGCGAGTCCAACGCCCGCAGCCCCGCCAAGACGGCCGGCGGGATCTGTCGATTGGGCAGCTCCGCGGGCGGCTCGGGCTGTGCGAAAGCCGGCGCCGCGAAGAGGAGTATCGAGAGCAAAATGCGCATTTGAAGTATCACTTAGTAGACTCTCAGGACCACGCGGCGATGCCGCGCCAGCTTCTCATCTTCGCTCAGACCTTCGAGCGTCTCGGCCGGCAATGGCTGCGTATCCGCGTAGCCTTCGACGCGAATCGTACCGGGGGCCACACCCGCGCTCTCAAGCCGCTGTCGCACCGCGTTGGCGCGGGCCGTCGACAGCTCCCAGTTCGACGCGTACGCCCCGCCCGAGATTGGCCGGCTGTCGGTGTGCCCTTCAATGGCGAACCGATAGCGCTTCGCGTACGGCGTCAACGTGCCCAGCATCGGATCGAGGATCGCGAAGACCTTCTCGAGAATGGCGGCCTTGCCCGAATCGAAGACCACGCCCGAGTTGAGCGAGAGCTTGAGGCCGTCCTCGGTGAGCTGGGTCGTGACCATGTCTTGCAGCCCCTCCTTCGAAATCTTCGCCTCGATCTCGGCCTGGATCGCCGTCAGGCTCTGCGGGCTCTTCTGGCCGCTCAATGACTCCTCGATCGCCTGCATCTTGGCGGGGCTCAGCTCGGCCGCCGTGAGCAACATCACGAAGAAGACCAGCAGGTTGGTGATCAGGTCGGCGTACGAGATGAGCCAGGCTTCATCCTCTTCGGGGGGGTGACGCTCCATCAGCCTCTCCCGCCCACACCGCGACCCGAGCTGGGCATCTGCGCCAGCTCGATGACCGTTTGCTTGCAGCGATCCAACGCGCCCAGGCGCTCGTCGAGCAGGCCGCGCAGGTAGTTGCCAATCGGGCCCGCGACGCCCGCGCCAAACGCGATGCCGTACAGGGTGGCCAGCAACGCCAATGACATGGCGGCGCCGATGTTGAGGTTGTCTTTGCCCATGTTCTGGAACAGCTGGATCATGCCGGTCACGGTGCCCACGATGCCGAAAGATGGCCCCAAGCGCGCGAGCAGCGACCAGTTCGTCGTCGAGGGCTGGTAGCGCCGCAGCTCGGCGTGGCGCAGCTCCATGAACACCGTATCGGTGGCCGATGACGGCGCCCGCGCGATGATCAAGTCGAGCATCTTGCGAATAGGCTCCGAGCGGCTGCCCTGCGCGATCTCTACCGCCTGCGACCGGCGTCCGTCCCGCCATGCGGTCGCGAAGCGTTGCCGCTCGTCTTCAAGGCGGTTGGTGCCCGACTCGAGCGGGCCCGGGATGGGCAGCAGCTCGCGCAGACAGGTGAACGTGCGCAGCGAATCGCGCGCCTTGGAGCTGGCCAGGATCGCCGAGAGCGAACCGCCCAGCACCACGATGAGCGCGTGCGGGTCGAAGGCGCTGATTCGGGTCATGTCGCGCGTCGCAAACCCGTACATGACGACGACGACGAGCAGCGCGAGTCCAATGAGTTGCATGGCTTATCTATCCATCTTTCGCAGTGTCTCGAGCATCTTGCGCACCTGCGGATCGCTCTCGATCTCTTCGACGGTTTCGTAGACCTCGATGGCCTTCTCACGCTCGCCCATCAGATAGAGGATCGAGCCCTTGGCCCGCATGAATTCGGGGTGTGAGGGATACCGCGCCAGCACCAGCTCGCAGTACTCAAGCCCCATCTGATAGTTGCCGTTGCGCATCGCCTGCTGCATGAGCGTGCGCGACTTGGCGATGCTCACATCGGGCGGGTCGGGGTTGACGCGCAAGCCGCGCGCTTTGTACGCCTCGACCAGCGGCTTGTCAGCCAGCGACGGCATGGGCGGCACAACGGTCGTCGCCGGGATCGTCTTCACGTCGCCGCTGGTCTCGGCGTGCTGGATCACGATGCGCTGCCCGCTCGCCAACATGGGAATGTCGACCTCGGTGAGCATCTTCCCGTTGTTCCAGCGCACCTTCATCACCGTGGTCGAACCGAAGCCAAAGGGCCGCACCAGGGTGCCCTCCTCTTCGACGAGCACCGGGTTCTTCTGGGGCGCCGGCTCGATCAGATAGTGGGTGTAGTTGCGCGACGCGCAGCCCAGCGATGCGAAGCCCGCGATGATCGTCGCGCCGACGAGGGCGTGTGGGAGGAACGAACGACTCATGGCAGCACCGGAATCAGGCTTGAGTTGAGGAGCGTGAGCCCGATGCCCACGACGCCGTTGGTCGAGAACGTCGCCACCGCGCCGTAGTTCGAGCCGCCGAACGGCACCCGCAGCACCGCCACGGCCGTCACCGGCGGATCGATGATCTCGGTGTCTTCGCCGACCTGCGTCTGGGCGATGACGGTGGGCAGGCTGAGGATCACTTTGCCTCCAACGAGGATGTTGCCCCACTCCAGGGCGCGGTAGTAGGTCGCGCCCAAGCCGGCGACCGGGTCGACGATGGACAGCACGATACCCGACAGGTTGGCGTTCGTCTGGCCCCATTGGTCGGCCCACTCCAGCGATATATGCCCCGGCAATATAGGCCGGCCGGGGGACAGCGTCAGATCGACGAAGGCGTGGGTGAGGCTGTTGCCGGTGATGCGGCGCTCCAGCTCGGCGCTCATCTTGAAGCTGCGGGCCGAGCCACGGTACTCGCGCAGCTCGGGATCGACGTTCTGGGCGAAGATGATCTGGCCGGTGCTCAGCTCGACGATGCGCACCGCGACGCCCGAGGCGGTCTCGTCGATCCAGACGCCCGCCTTGGCCGGCGCCGCGTCACCGCGATAGCGATCGTCGAGCGCGCGCACCTCGTCGAGGCTCGCCGGGCCACTCGTCTGCTCCAGGCGCCCGTCGAGGTTGACGATGCGCGTGCGCATGCAGGCCTCGCAGACGCGCACGCCCTTGGAGCCGAAGGCGCGCAATAACGCCGCCGTCGCCTCGGCCGGGTACCAGTCGCGGGTGGTCTCGTAGCGTGGGCTGGCGCTGACGACGACCAGCGGCAGCACCACGGAGTCGTCGAACACGCCGCCCTCGCGGCGCAGATCGGCGATCTCTTCGAAGCGCGCCAACGCCTCGCGGGTGCGATCACGATCGGCCCAGGCCGAGCCGGTCAACAGCACGAGCAGCGCGGCGACTCTGACCCCAAGAGAGCGGCTCAGAACCACAGCGACACCTCGGCGCCGAAGCTGTGAAACTCAATGATATCATTCGATAAGAAAGTGCCCATTCGGGTCGTCCCGTTATACGCCGGCATGTTCTCAAGGAACACCGACGCACCCAGCCGATTGCCCACCCGCAGCTCAAAGCCGAGGTGCAAACCGCCGAACGTCGCGCGGGTGTCCAAGGAGCCCTGCGCTTGCTGGCGAAGCTGGTCAAAGTTGTCGGTGGCGAAGGGCGCGATGGCGGGGCCATTGAGGGTCATCAACGCGCCGCCCAAGAAGAGATACAAATCTGGGCCGGTCAGCGAGCGCTCGGTGCCGCTGATCAGTCGGCTCATCCGCGTCTGAATCATCACCCCGTCATACGCCTCGGGCAGCCACGCGAAGCCCAGCACCAGGCTCGCCAGCCATTCGTGAGCCTGGGTCAGCGCGAACTCGAAGCCGCTCTGCAGCCAGAGCACCGGCGGCGGCGCCGTGCCCGAGTCGTCGCTGATCTCGTAGCTGCGCAAGGTGAACCGAATGGGCACCGCGATGGGGCGGCGATCATTGAGCGCGTCAAGGTACTCTTGGCGGGCGTCCGCCGCCGACTTCAGCGCTGTGGGCTGACGCAGCAATGACGGCGCGCCCGCAGCGCTCGTGAGCGTCTTGCTCCAAACGATGGGCAAGTCCGGGGTCAGCTTGGTGATGCGCGCGCGCAAGACCAGCCAGGCGCCCTCGGCCGCGAAGTCGATGTACAGGCCGTGCCGACCTTCAGCGCCGCCCAGCTTGGCCAGCGCTTCGGGGTTGTCGAGCCCGCGCGAGACGATCGTGCCCGCTGGACCCGACTGCAGCACCATCGCCGTGCAGCTGGGACAATGCGCGAGCGTCAGCCGACTGCTTGGGTTGCCCAGGAGCACGCTGCTCAGGTGGTTCTCGAGCAGGCCCTCGAGCCCCGTGCCCAGCCCGATCGGGACCGTCATGTCGGCGAGGAAGACGAGGGTCGGCTGATCGAACGGCGGCGCCTGCGTCATCTCGTAGACGAGCTGATCGAGCATGTCGTACGCCGACAGCTGCACCTGGTTCGCGACGCGCCGCCGCAGGTCTTCCAAGGCCCGACGCTGGGCGTCTTCGACCGGATTGGCCTGCGCGGCACCGCTGAAAAGCGCGAGGCCCAGCAGGATCGACAGCAGCAGGATCGACAGCAGCAGGAACGGCAGCAGCCGGATGGAGAGAAGGCCCCGAAGCAACGCGCTCATCGCAGCCACCGCCACTGTCCGTCGGCGCAGATGCCCGCATGCAGCACCGTCTCGCGATGATCCCGCAGCACGACGGCGAGCAGCGCGTCGTTGGGCCCCATCGACTCAACCGCGCGGTACCGCAGGCAGGCCAAGGGCCACGCGCGATCGGGCGAGAGACGGCCGATGACCTCGATGTCGCCCGCCGCCAATGTGGGCGTGCGATCGGTGACGTTGCGGCCCAAATCCAAGAGCGCGTTCTTGGTCGCGAAGCTGATCTTCTGCGCGACGGCCGATCGGGGGTGGATCACCTCGACCATCCAGCGCCGGGTGTCCCAGCCTGGCTCGGCGCCGGTCAGCACCGCGAACTCGGCCGCCGTGGCGCGCAGTTGCATCAGGATCGCGTCGTCTTGCGGCGGGCGGGTGCCGTGCTTCAACAGGCGCTCACGACAGATGACCGCGCGCCGCGTCAGCCGATCGCCCCGCTCGGGCAGCGGCACCTGACCCGGCGCGAGCCGCGCGGCGCCCTTGGTCGTCAGCGGCGTGCAGTCCAGATCGCGCAGGTCGGCCTTCGCGGGCAGCAGGCCGTCGATGGGATCGCGCACCGTCTCGATGATCGACGGCAGGCTGAAGATGAGCAGGTAGAGCAGGGTCGCCACTACGGGACATCCGTCGGCGCCGGAGCGACCTTGGCGGCGTCGACCGGCTTGGGCAGACCCACGGCGTCAAGCCCCGGGATCGCGGACGCTGGGGCGGCCACCGGGGGCTTGACCACGCCGCGATCTCGACCGCCGCCCGCGACCGTCCAACGCATGCGGGCGTTGAAGGTGAGCTGGCTCAGCTGCCCGTAGTAGTCGCGCGAGAACTCTTCGTTGGCGTCCGAAGACCACCCCAGACGCCGCACGAAGCGCCCGGTGAGCGTCTCACGCACCAGCAGAAAGCCCGTCTCGTCGCGGATCACGATGTCTTGCGCGAACGTAATGTCGGCCTCGTCGTCCCACCAAAACGGAAACGCCGTCTGCGCGTGCACGCGGCGCGATCGCAGCTCGACGTCCAAGATGACGCGATCGACCTCAGCGTCGACCTTCGATTCGGGCGCACTGGGCTCGGGGCTGCCGAGCACCCGGCCCCGCGAGACCTCAGCCTGTACGCGCGCGCCCTGATTCTCGAACAGCCGCGCCACCCGCCGGCACAAGCTCGCCATGTCGCTCCGGCCGACGAACTCCGCCGGCACGCATTGAATGCGCACGGTGGTGTTGGTGAAGTTCGCGACGCGCGTATCGATGGCGACGGGCCGATGCAGCCCGCTCATCGGCTGGTAGACGGTGATGCACCCGCCCAGAAGGAGCAGCGCGGGCAGCAACCCGACGATGCTGGACACACCCGTGATCATACGATCTGACCCGGACTGACCGTGCCGCTCCACATGCGCTACTCGCCCCGAAACTGCGGCGGACGCTTTTGCGCGAAGGCCTCGAGGGCCTCAACGCGATCTGTCGTGGGGATGGTGACGGCGTAGCAGGCCCGCTCCCAGCGCAGGCCCGCTTCGATGGGCAGATCAAAGCCCAGATCGATCGCCCGCTTGGCCTGCGTCAGGCTGATCGGCGCGCACTTGCACACCTCGTCGGCGAGCGCGTGGGCGGCCGCCATCGGATCGTCCGCGACGCGGTTGAGCATGCCCAGCGCCTCGCCCCGCTCCGCGGTGATGCGGCCGCCGGTGAGGATGAGCTCTTTGGCCCGCGCGATGCCGATCAGCCGCGGCAGCCGCTGCGTGCCACCCGCGCCGGGGATGATGCCCAGACGGCACTCCGGCAGACCGATGATGGCGCCGGTGCGCGCAACGCGCAGATCGCAGGCCAGGGCGAGCTCGAGCCCACCGCCGAACGCCGCGCCGTTGAGCGCCGCGATCCACACCTTCGGCGAGGCGGCGATCGTGTCGAAGGTGGCGTTGAGCAGCGCGACGAATTTGCGGACGGCAGGCTCGGGCATACCCCGCCGCTCCTTGAGGTCGGCGCCCGCGCAGAAGGCCTTCTCGCCTTCGCCAGTCAGAATCACGGCGCGCACGGTCTGGCTCTCCGCGACCTCCTTGGCGACGGCCAACAAGCCTTCGACGACCGCGCTGCCCAAGGCATTGCGGCGCTCGGGTGCGTTGATGCGCACGGTCCAAACGCGCTCACCGCGCTCGACCAGTACCTTCTGCGCTTCGCTCATGGCCTTCTCTGCGTCGCTCACGGCACGCTCCTCAACGAATGATCTGCCGGGAAGGTACGGCCAGTTCGGTGTGAGGTGGAGAAATTCTCGTAAAGAAACATCACGGTCAGGGCCCGACGGCCAGACCCAGGGCGAGCGTGAAGGTCGGCGCCCAGACCTTGGTGGCCGCGTCACCGCGCACCGCGACGTCGTAGGCGGGCAGGTTTGCTTCGGCCTGAAGGAACGGTTGAAAGACCGACGTGCGACTAAATGTGACGCCCGCCACCACCGGAAACTCAGCGCCCAGCCCGATCCGAGTCATCGCTTCGCCCGGCCCGTCGACGTTGTCCTGCTCGCCGCCAATGACGCTCGTCAGACCCAATCCCACGCCGCCACCCAGATAGAAGGCCGCGGTGTCGCTGTCGTTGAGGTGCACCAGCGCCACGCCCCGCAGGCCCCCACCGCTGCCGCCCGGCTCATCGGCCACGATGAGCGCCCGAAAGCCCACATCAATGCTGACTTTCTGCAGGCGAGAGCGCATCGCGAAGTTCACGCTGCGCGACATGCCAGCGAGAGGCCCCGCGCCCTTGACCTGGCCTACCCCGGCGCTGAGCACGCCGCCGAACACGGAGTCGTCTGCACCAACCTCGACGACATCGGCGTGGGCGATTGAGGCTGAGAGGCAGACGAGAGACACGAAGAGGGCGCGCATGATGACAACTTTCGGTGATATCGATGAGGGATCGGGCGCTCTTGTTCACGAGGTCAACACACAACCCCAGAGCGAAAGGCAGCGACCAGGCGACGCCCATGCTGAGGCTGAAGGTCGGGGTCCAGGTGCTATCGGCTTCGCTCGGTTCGTACGCCAAGCCGTCCCCATGGACAGAAGAGAACGGCAAGATGACGTCGGCCTGAGCGAACATACGAATCGTCGAGGCGCGCATGAACGAGTAGCCCGCGATCCGGTGGCCCTCGAGCCCCAACCCTGTCGGCTGCCCCCAGCTTGACGGTCGAGATGGAGAACTGGCGAACGCGGGGCGATGCAACGACCGCCGTGTTGGCATGCTGAAACGACGCCCTGACCAACGAGAGCGAGGCGCTGCGCTCGGCTGGGGCCATCGAGTCGGTGCCGGCGTCGACCTTGAGGCAGACCTGAGCGTGCGCGGCGGTGGAGGCAATGGCGACGGTGGCGAAGGCGGGAATAATCTTATACATGGCGCGCATTTGAGTCTCCAAGGCCGAGTGCGTTGATGCTTGTATTCTTGAGCAATGGTTGAGCAATGGTCGTGCCACGCCGCGCGCGCCGTGATTCGGTAGGCGCGCACCGTATGAATCCCAAATACGGAGCACCCGGTGTCCGATCGGGTGGAGCAAGGAGGCGGCAGGAGCCGCACTCAACCTTTATATTGATTTCAATTATCATTACCGTTAAGCATCTATGCATCGACGATCAACAGGAAGCGCCCATGCCTTCTCCATGCAATCGGACCCTGCTCGCCGCGGCACCAGGCGCCCGCGTCGAGGCCTGCAGCTGTGGCCTCATTCACTTGAGTATCGGGGTATTGACCCTGCGACTCGCCCCCGACGCCTGCGAACAGCTGACGACGGTCATGGCCCGCGCGGTCTTGGCGCGTCGGCGTCTGATCGCGCAGCCCGCGCTCACGCTCGTAGAGGCGCAGCCATCATGAACATGCCCGTCGATCCCCAGTACTTCGCCGATCCCGCTCGCCGCTCGACACCTCCGCATGGAGCGGCGGCCAATCCCCTATTGCATGCGTCGCAGAGCGCCCTGCGGTTCCTGCTGGCCTTGACCTTCGGCCGCCGCGCGCTCGCTGATCTCAGTCGACTGGCGGCCTGTGATGCAGACGCCGCGGCCACCCAGATGTGGACCGTCGCCGACGATCTCGCGGCCGCCGCGCGCATCGACCGCGTCGTGGGTCAACTGGTCGATGACGCGCTGGGCGTCCGCCTGGCGAAGCCCGCTCAGCCCTACCGAGAGCGATCGATCTGCGCCTTGGCGACCGTCTGGGCGCGCCACCGCACGACCCTCGCGGGCCCGCAGATCGCGGCGCTGCTCTGGGTGGTCGTGCGCTCGAACATGCCCTGCACCCGCCAATTCGAAGCCGCGCTCGTCGACGAGATGACGTGGCGAGCGGCCCGCACCCTGGGGGCCCAGTCATGACGCAGCGACACGTCTACCTGCTGCCCGATGGCCGGGTGTGCATCGAGACGGCGCATCGCCGATTACGCATGTCATTGACCGAATTTCACCGCTGGGTCCGCGTGGCGTTGACCCAGCCATCCGAGCCGGCGAACCGCGCCCGCCCTTCAAAGAATGTCCGAGGAAATTGATGAACAAGTCCGTACTGCCCAGGCTCATCTTTATCGTCACAACGGCCGGCCTGTTGGCCTGGGGTTGTGACGACGCCGAGACCGAGAACCCGGGGACCGTCGAGCTTCCCGATTCTGCGCCGGCCGCCCTGGAGACTTACGCCCAGATCGTGCACGCCAGC
>JBNMOZ010000128.1:0-11059 GCA_051276005.1 Bradymonadia bacterium
GCCTTCGCCGCCTTCGCCGCCTTCGCCGCCGACGCCCATGCCAGAATCAGCGACCGCGCCGCCGGCGCCTAACTGGCCACCTTCGCCGCCCGCACCGCCGCCAGCTGCGTCTTCAACGTCGCAGGCCATCAGGCCGATTGTCATCAGGCTGGCGAAGAATACGCCGCGCTTTGTCCAATGAATCATAGAGTCCCCCATGCTGAGTTTTCGCACCCCTGGCGCGAAAATAACCGATCACCGTTCGCGAAATCCAACACAGGATGCGCATCAGCGGGCGCTGGGAAACGATGGGATGGGAAGAAATCACCTGCCTGCCGCGGCCCCGGGGATGGGGGGACAACTCGGTCGGGACTGCGACAAGCAGGCGCACTCAGCCGTACGGATCAGGCCTTTGATGGTTACATGAAAAGCGTGGTGACCCTCGGCGCCCGTCCCCGTGCGCGACCGACCTGATGATCGTCAGCGCACCGCGTGTACGTACCAGAGCCCGCGCAGGCCGGCGCCGCCGAAGGGTCTCGCGGCGTCGACCGCCGATGTCGTCGAGACCAGCCGCAGCCCCGCTGGCGCCAAGAGCTCGGCCACAGCGTCCATGCTGCAGGCGAAGTCGAGCGGCTCCCCCATCCACGCGAGGCCGACGCGCCCCACCGACTCGACGATGGCGGCAAGACCGCGATTGCGGCTCCAGACGTCGAAGCTCAGGTGGCTGCCAGCTGCGAGCACCACGCCCAGCTGCGCCAGCGTGTGGCGCACGGCGGCCTCAGGCAGGTACATCGAGACGCCCTCCCAGACCACCGCAGCCGGCCGCGTCGAATCAAAGCCCGCTGCGCGCAGCGACGACGCCAGATCGTCTTGGGCGAAGTCGATATCGACGCGAACATCGGCGCGCGGAGGCAGCGTCGCGGTGACCTGGGCGCGCGCCGCGGCGCTGGCCGGATGATCGACGAGGAACACGGGGCGATCGCCCAGCGCGTCTGCCATGCGCCAGGGTCGGGCGTCGAAGCCGGCGCCCAGCACCACGAGCTGCGTGGCCCCGTCGGCGAGCGCCGCGCTCACATGCGCGTCGATGACCTGCGTGCGCCCCCCGATCGTGCCCACGAGGCCACCCGAGGCCAGCGCGAGCGCCCAGTCGGGCAGACGCCGCGCGGCCATGAGCGGTCGGGCCCAGGCGAAGCGATGCATTCGATTGAGGATCGTCTCGGCGTAGGGGTCGACCCCGGCCAGGCCACGCGCCAGGCAGACGATGCCGGCGGTCGCGCTGCCATTCTCGCGGCGCATACGCAGACCTATTCTCGTGGGCTCGCGACCACGCCGTCGAGGAAGACCGTGTTGGGCACCGAGATCATGCCGGTGGGCGTCTCGATGAGAGTCTGTATGGCGGTGATGCCCTTGAGGATGCCTGCGGCGTCGTCGATACGCACGCTGTCGCCCGCCCGAAACACCTTGCGCGCGTAGAAGCCGGCCATGATGTTGCGGGTGATGTCGCGCGAGCCCAGCCCCATCGACAGGCCAAACGCCAGCGCCAACCCACCCAGGCTGCAGATGGTCACGATGCGCACCATCTCGGTCTCGATGCCCAGCTGGCTGGCCGCGGTGAGCGCCGCCACAAACATGATCGCGGCCGAGATGAACTTGCCCAGCGCGGGCCCGAAGTCGAGCCCCGACTCCAGCGAGATGCGCGCGACGGCCCCCCCAACAAGCTGGGCCGCCCAGCTGCCGAAGAACAAGAGCACCAGCGCCGCGAAGACGTTGGGCAGGTAAGCGAAGACCGTCGAGATCGCCGCGCCGATGGCCGTCAGCCCCAGCGCCCGCGCGCCCTCGCCCGCGAAGACGAGCAGCAGCAGCACGTAGACGACCTTGGGCACCAGCGTGCCCAGGCTGCTGATGCCCAGTCTACGCAGCGGCGCGTCCAGGCCAGCCCTCGCGACAAGCGCATCGATCTTGATGCGGTTGAAGAGCCGCTGTAGCAGCGCGCGCACCAGGCGCGCCAAGCCGATCGCGACCGTGAGCAGCACCAGCGCAAGGAGCACCTTGGGCACCCCGGCGACGAGCTGGTCGAGCAGGCTCTTGCCCATGTTGATCAGCCGCTCACCCATCATCATCCTCCGATTTTGGCGCCCGCGGCGCACCGAACATGCCCAAGAAGCCGCGCATGACTTCCCCGGGCAGCGTCCAGAAAAATGCTGTCAAATCGGCGGCCACTTGCCGGCGCTCGATGCGCCCGTTGAGGCGCCCGCGCTCAATGGTCTGCGGCTCGTCGCCGTCGTCGAGCAGAGCCGAGAGATCGATCGGCACGCCCAGGTCGTCGTCGTCGTCGTCGCCACTCATCGCCCGGGCCCGTCGCCGTAGAGTTCACGGAACATGGCGCGCCCACGCTTGATGCGCATTTTGACGGCCGACAGCTTCAGGCTCAGCGCATCGGCGATGTCTTGATAGCTCAGCTGATCGAGATCGCGCATGATCAACGGCACGCGCAGAGAGTCGGGCATCTGGTCGAGCGTCGCTTCGATCTCGGTGCGCATGTCGGTGCGGTCCAGGTTGCGATCGGTCGCCTCGCCGCCCGCCAAAGGCACGTCGTCGGCGTCGACGAAGTCCCTGCCTTTGCGCTTCTGCAAGAAGTTGAGGCAGTGGTTGACCTTGATGCGGTTGATCCATGTCGAGAACTTCGACCGCCCCTCAAAGCGCTTGATCGCGAAGTACGCCTTGACCATGACGTCCTGCGCGAGGTCTTCGGCGTTGGCCGGCGAGCGGGTGATGACCCGACAGTTGACGAGCACCCGGCGCTCATGGCGACGGACAAGCTCGCCAAAGGCTCGAGTGTCGCCCTGCATCGCGCTTTGAGCGCGTGCGACCAGCTCGGTATCAGACAGCGAACGCACGGTCAGCCAGGCTCCTTGGACAGAGGCGCTCGGCCCGACGGGCCCTGCTCTCTGCCTCGACCGGCGTCGATCTGCAAAGTCACGAGCGACGTGAACAAGGCGTCGAGCTCAGCCGCGTCGGCGCCGTCGGCGCGCAGCAAATGGAAGGTCTGGCGACCGTGGGCGAAGGCGGCCTGCAGCGCGTCGACAGACGGCGCGTGGGCGTGGCGTCCAAGCAGCCGCAGCAGCAGCGCGCCGCTGTCGCTGCGCACGCTCGCCAACCCCGGGACCAACACATCATCGAGGGTGACGATGGCGTCGTCGATGCGGTCGTGATGGGCGGCGATGAGGTCGAGCATGCAGGCAGGCCCGAGCACTACGCCGGCGACCAGCAGCTCAACGGCCGGGGTGGGGCTCAGCGCCAGCCGAGCGCCCAGCGCGCGCGCACCGAATTGACGCCATGCGGCGCGTGGCGTCTGGGTGGGGTGGGCAGTGGGCGTCATGGTTTCAGCAGTCGTCATGGTTTCAGCAAGATGCGCAACGTGCTGCGATCGATGCCCAGCGCGTCCGCGGCCGATCGGCGAGTCGAATGCTGGGCCGCCACCTGGGTCACGTACCAGCGCTTGACGACCTCGAGGCTCCACTCGCCATCGCGCATGCCGGGTGGCAAGTCGCCGCCATCGGGCTCAGCCGGGGCGAGCAGGCGCGGCGTGAGCCCCAAGGCCAAGGTGCGCACCACCGCCGCCAGCTCACGCACGTTGCCGGGCCAATGATAGCCGGCGCCCTGCCCGGCACAGAACGCGTCGAACCGCTCCATCACCAATGGCCGCAGCTCGGGATCGACCTGCCTCAGCACCGACTCCGCCAACATCGGCAAGTCTTCGGCGTGAGCCCGCAGCGGCGGGACATGCAGCACGACCGATGAAAGACGGTGGTAGAGATCGAGCCGGAAGCGCCCGCGCTCCGCCATGCCCAGCAGATCGCGATGGGTCGCCGAGATGATGCGCGGCGCCGCATCGACGGGCTCATCGGCCCCCAGCGGACGCACGCGGCCTTCTTGCAGCGTGCGCAGCAGCGCGACCTGCGCCGGCATGGGCAAGTCGGCCACCTCGTCGAGGAACACCGCGCCGCCATGACACCGTTCGAGCACGCCCGCGCGATCCGCCTGCGCGCCGGTGTACGCGCCCCGGCGATGACCAAACAGCGCGCTGAAGACCAGATCGACCGGCAGGCTCGCGAGGTTGACGGCCTCTTGTGGGCCCCCAGTATGGACACCATCGCGCCATCGGCCCGGCGCCGCTCGACAGATCGCCTGCGCGACGAGCTCTTTGCCGCTGCCGGTCTCGCCGAGGATCAAGACGGGCGTCGATTGAAGCAGGGTGCCAAGAGCCAAAGTATGATCGAGGCGATCCCCAAACGCGGCGGCCCACGCGGCAGCCCGCACGGCACCGATCGCGGCGCTCACGCCGATGATGCGATCCAAGCAGGTCTGCACCGTGAGGCTGCGGCACACCAACTCTGCGGCCGCCGTGATGTCCATCTCGGGCCAGCCGCTGACGGCCTCGATCCGGCCGCGCGCCGCGTCGAAGGGATACCCTTCGGCGACGCCGACGAACAGCGCGAGCGCAGCGGCCCGATCGGCGCTGAGCACAGCGGGCAGTTCGCGCCACCAGGTCGACCAGGCTGACAGCTCTGCCCGCGCCGGCGGCAACATGCGCGCCGAAACGAGCGCACGCAGGGTGCGGCGATTGGCCGGTTGGTACGGGTTCTTCAACCGCATCGCGAGGGTGGCCTCGAGAGCGGTAGCGAGGCGAGCGCGGGTCACGCGGGGATCTTATCCTGTCGATCGCTCAATCTCCATCCGCCCGCACTTTTTTCATCGATTGTGAGAAAAAGAGGTAGCGTGCGCCCCGCTGGGTGACTTTCGACGCGGTCTTGGGTCATCAACCCGTCATACACCCCTCCCAAACCAGACACTGGAGTGAGCAGAACATGGTGGAAATGTTGATCAATTATGGCGTCAAGATCATCGGCGTCATCGTCGCGATCTGGGTTGGCTTCAAGGTCGCAGGCTGGGCCGGCCGCATGGTCCACAAGGCCCTCGACCGCGCCAAGGTCGACGCGACCCTCGCTCAGTTCGGTGGATCCGCGGTCCGCGTCGGCCTGATCATCCTCATCGTCATCAGCTGTGTCGGCGTCTTCGGCGTCGACACGACGAGCTTCGCGGCTGTCATCGGTGCCGCCGGCCTCGCCATCGGCCTGGCGTTCCAGGGCACGTTGTCCAACGTCGCCGCGGGCGTGATGCTGCTGCTCTTTCGCCCCTTCAAGCTGGGCGACCTGATCAAGGTCGCGGGCGAGCTGGGTATCGTCTCGAAGATCTCGCTGTTCACGACCGAGATGGACACCCTCGATAACCGCCACATCATCCTGCCCAACGGCTCGGTCTTTGGCGCGACCATTGAGAACATCACCCACAACGACAAGCGGCGCGTCGACATCGACGTCGGCTGCGACTACGGCGAGAGCATCGCCCACTGCCGCACCGTGCTCGAAGCCGCCGCCAACGCCGTGCCGGGCACGATCGACGAGCCCCAGGTCATCGTGCTCGCGCTGGGCGGCTCGTCGGTCGACTGGCAGGTGCGTGTGTGGTGCAACGCGGCCGACTATTGGACCGTGTGGGATGCCACCATCGAGACGGTCAAGGCCCACCTCGACGCGGCCAAGATCGGCATCCCCTATCCGCAGATGGACGTGCACCTCAACCGCGTCGACCCGGCCTGATCCGAGCACTCACAGTCTGCGCCAGAAAGGCAGCCCACATGAGCCGTATTCGCAATCGCTTCAACCGAAAGAGCCTCTTTCGCAACACCGTCCTCGCGGGCCTGGCGCTCTGTGCCCCCGCGTTCGCGCAGGACAAGCCCGACATTGTCGCCGAAGACAAGGTCAAGGAGCAGATGAAGGCGTCGGCCGAGGCCAAGGCCAAGGCCGCCAAGGAGCAAAAGAGCATCGACGGCTGGAAGTTCGATCTCAACATCGGCTTCAACGGTGGCTTTACGCAGAACTCCAGCGTGGTCGGTCAGGCAGACGGTTCGACCTGGCAGATCGGCGCCGTCGTCAATGGCGGCGCCAACCTGTATTCGGGCAATCACGAGTGGCACAACTCCCTCGTGATCGCGCACCAGCAGACCGAGACGCCGGCCATTGATGGCTTCATCAAGACGGCCGACAACTTCGAGTTGACCTCGATGTGGCTGTACAAGCTCAACGCGGTGCCCTGGCTTGGTCCGTTCGCCCGTGCGCGGATGCAGACCCAGCTCTTCCCGGGCGCGCTGGTCTTCGGTGAAGACACCGACGTGCAGTTCCGCGATCCCAAGGGCGCGCCGATCGATACGCTCAACCCCAACCAGAGGGCCGACGGCGCGCAGGTGCTCACCCTGACTGGCCAGGAGCGCCTCACCGTCACGCAGGCCTTCGAGCCCTTCACCTTGCGCCAGAGCGTGGGTGCCTTCGCGCGGGCTGTTGAAGAGAAGACCGTCCAGGTCACCTTCACCCTCGG
This sequence comes from Bradymonadia bacterium, assembly GCA_051276005.1. Lineage (GTDB taxonomy): Bacteria > Myxococcota_A > Bradymonadia > UBA7976 > UBA1532 > JBNMOZ01. The sequence continues at coordinate 6,412 of JBNMOZ010000128.1, forward strand.
CCTGGGCGCGCAAGAGGTCTTCGTGCGCGGAGACGGTGGCTTCGCGGTCACCGACGACGACGCGACGGGCCAGATCGAGCTGACGCGCTTGCAGGACAGCGTCCAGCTGGGCGTCGAAGTTGGCATGGAGGCCTCGGGCACGGCGGGCGAGCAGGTCACCTGGGCGCTGACGATCAACACCATGCAGCCGTTCTTCGTCGACGCCGAGACCGACCTCGAGGGCCTCGACCTGCTCAACGTCGAGACCATCGGCAAGGTCGGCGTCAAGCTCGCCAAGTGGGTCAGCCTCGACTACGTGCTCACCGCCCGTAAGATCCCGTTGATCGTCGACGAGTGGCAGATTCAGAACAGCGTGCTCCTCAGCACTGCGTTCAACCTGCTGTAGCGGCGCCGACCGCGCCCTGCGGTCATCGCGCAGCCGGGGCAAGCCCGGCACCCAAACCTCGACTCTGCCCACGAACAACTTCACCTGCGCCATCACGCGCGTTGCCCCAGACGCCTGACGCGCACGCCAACGCCGCACATCACTTCGAATCCGGTCCTCTTTCGCTGACGGCTGATTCGGTGGATAACAGACGCCCCCTGTGTGTTCGATCGCATTGCGCTCGCCGCACGCTCCCTACACGAAGGCGTCAAATGAACGGTCAATATGAGTTCTCAGGCGATGAAAACGCCATCATCCGCACCCTGGCCAGCAAGATGGGCACGGTCGGCTTCTTCTTGATGCTGGTGGGTCTGGGCTTGCTGGTGCTCGCGGCGCTGGGCTTCTTGCCCACCGTCACCGACACGCTGCCGGCGCTGCCCGCGGGGCTGCCACCCGAGGTCGTCGGCGCCGTCGAGCGCTACACCGCCTTCGCCGCCCAGAGCCAGATGCAGGCCTACTACGGCGCCCTCGCCAGCGGCCTGCAGGCCATCATCCTGCTGCTCTCGGGCGTGTACGTGCGGCGCGCGAGCGGGTCGTTTCGCAAGATCGTCAACACCGAGGGCGAGGACATCTCGCATCTGCTGACCGCGCTGGGCGCGCTGCGGGGTCTGTTCAGCTTGCTGGCGACGCTGCTCATCCTGACGCTGATCATCGCGCTGGGCGTCATCGGGCTGCGGATCTACGCCCAGATGAACGGGTTCTAGGGACCAACGCGCAGCGTGCGCCCCCGCGGGTTACTCGGCGGGCGGGGCGAAGCGGAGCAACGACGGCAACGCCCCGATCTCACTCCTGAAGACGGCCAACGCGGCGCGCACCCGCGGTTCGAGCCCCTCTAACGTAGGCAGCACCGAACCGGCGATCGCCTGATCCAGCCGCACCGCCTGATCAATATGCCCATGGGTCGCCGCGACGAAGCCCAACGCCGACTTGAGGATCGCCGTGCCCACCGGGTGCACCGCCCGCGCGGCGGTCACAAAACGACGCAGCTCTAGCAACACCGGATCGGTGCGCGGCAGATAGTTCGGGTGCGTATGGCTGAGCCAGCGCAGCAGCTTGTTCCACTCGTCTGCCGTGTCTTCGACGACCGGCACCTCGACGAACGCGAAGCGGCGCTTGAGCGCATCTGACAGCCGAAACAGGTAGCGCTGATCCACCGTGTTCATCGTCGCGATGATGCGAAAGTCTTCGGGGATCGCGACGGCCGTCTGCGTCGGCGCGCCCACATCAGCGCTCACCGTCGGGATCATCAGTCGCTGGCTCTCGAGGGCGGTGAACAGGCTGCCCATGGCGCGATCCATATCGGCCCGGTTCAGCTCGTCGATGATCAGCCAGGTGCGATGTGGCGTCGGGCGCCAAACCAGCCCGTCATCGGTCTGCACCCAGTTGCGCAGGATGGCCTCGGTCACGCAGCCATTGCGGAACACGAGCTGCGTCGAGCCGTTGGGTTGCGGGTGGGGCCAGAAGCCACCCACCACGTCGAGCGCGCTCCACTCAGCGTGCGCGGTCACCTCGACCGGCGGCTCGCCCAGGGCCTTCGCCACCGCCCGCGCCAGGGTCGTCTTGCCCGTGCCCACCGGCCCGGTCAGCAAGATGTGCCGGCCCGCGTACAGCTCGCCGACGATGCGCTGGATGAGCGTCGGCGCGAAGGCGAACTGCGCCAGCGCCCGCGCCACGCGACCATTCTCGCCGACCACGCTCCAGTCCTGCTCCAGCGGTCGCTCGCCTTCGATCTCAACGTCGAGGGTATGAAAATCACCCGGTTGGGGCATCAGCGCGCGGCGTGACTCCTCGATCCAGCTGTCTTCCTGCGCCTCAGAGTCGGCCACCGCGCGGGCCAACTCACGGATCGCCTGGATCGGATCCTTCAGATCGGGCCTGGGCACGGCACCGGAGTCTTCGAACTGCGCGATCAGGCCCTCGGCGGCGTCGTGCTCGGTGAGCCAGGCGATCGCCTCTTCCGACGAAATCTGCGCCACCGGTCGCTGCACGATGAGCGGCACCTCTACGGCCTCGTCGAGCACCGGCACGCTGGCTTGCTTGGTGTCGGCGAAGAGCACGGGCACGCCAAAGAGCGTGGTGTCATGGGTGGCGCGGCGGGTGCGAAAGACGGCCTCTTCGATGTCCCAGCCCGACGCCTCGAAGTGGGTGTAGAAGGCCGCCGCGAACTCGGTGCTGTAGTGCTGCGAGACCGACAGCTGCATGGCCACGACCGGCACACCGGTGGCCTCCGCGATCGTCGCCGCTACCCCGCTCGTGCCCTGCTCGTCGCGCGGCAGCATGGCGCCTGAGTGGCAGGCGCCGAGGAACACGAACTTGAGCTTGGACGGCACGCTCAGCCAGCCTGCCAGCGCCCCCGCCGCGACCCGTTCGGGCTCCCCCTCGACCGCGAGATGCCGCCGATAGCCATGGCCCAGGAAATGAAACCCTTGAATCTTCTCGTCTTCGGCCAGCGCGCGCAGGCTGTCGGCGTTGCAGTGCAGACGCGTGCGCCGATCGACCGAGATCGACGCGAAGATCTTGTCGACGTGATGGCTGACGTCGAAGTCGGCCTCGCTGCGAGGGTTGGCCGCCGCGAAGGCGATGGGATCGGGCTCTGACGACTTGAGCGGCCGTGCGTCACCGCGCGCGTTGATGTGGCGCACGATCGACAGGCGAAGCTGCGCCAAGAAGCGGTCGTGTAGCCGCAAGTACTCCCACGGCAAGTCGGGCACGCCCTCGCCGGCCTCAATGACCAGGCGACGCGCGGCCTGGAAGATCCCAAGCGGCGGTGGATGCTCGCCGAACGTTGCGTGCGCGATGGCATCGCCGAAGTCGCGGACCTGCTCGGCGGTCCAGTCGACGGGCAAGCGGCGGCGGGCGTCGACGAGGCAGGCCGATCCGAAGCAGAACGACCGGGTGTCGGGCCACTCGACCGGGCTTGACCAGCGCTCATCGGGGCCTTCGCTGAGGGTGACGGTGTCGACGGTGAGGATGAGGCGCAGTTCACCGATGATCGGCTGCAGGGCGGCAGATGGGTGCTGGGAGCGGGGCTTCGCGGTGGGGGTGCTCACAGGCGCCTTTGTCTGAGGGATGGGCTGTTCCTCCGTCATGCCGCCCACCCTACATCACGCCAGCCGATCCCAGAAATCCGCGACCGTCTCACTCATCCGCGCCCCCGCGCGCCGTGTCACAAACAGCTCTACCACCGGCAAACCCGCGACCGGCCGGAGCACATATCCCGGCGGCGGACGGCAGTAGTCATTCACGATCGCCAGCCCCAAGCCCAGCGTCACCGCGTGCAGCGTCAGCGGCCAGCCGGTCACCTCGACCCCCGGCGTGAACTGCGCGCCGGCGTCGGCGAACGCGGCTTCCAGGGCGACCCGCTGCGGCCGACCCGGCGGCGAGACCACCAGCGACTCGCTCGACAAGTCGGTCAACGACACCTCAGCCCGCCCCGCCAAAGGGTGATCCGCCGCACACGCGAGCGCCTGCCCGACCTTCAGAATACGCACCGCCTCGATGCCCGGCCGCAGCGCAGCGCGAGGGAGGATCCCCACGTCGGCCGCGCCGGTCTGGATCGCTGCCCGCACATCGGCTGCCGATCGCACCATCAGCCGCGGGGCCGGCGCGCCGTGCTCAACATGCGCCGCGATCGCGGGCCCGAGGACGTAGAGCAAGACCCCCTCCCCCGCCGCCAGCGCAACCGGCCTTTGCTGGGTATTCCCTTGTAACTCTTGAAGAAGAACATTGGCGCGCCCCTGCGACTCTCGGGCGAAGGCGAGCACCCGCTGGCCCGCCTCGGTGAGCTCCAAGCTGCGTCCCTGTCGCTGGTAGAGCACCGTTTCGAGGGCCTCGCCGAGTCGCTGGACCTGGGCGTGGACCGCGGGCTGGCTCAGCCCCAGCACCTTGGCCGCTCGGGTAAAGTTGAGCTGCTCGGCGAAGACGCGGAAGGTCGTCAGGTGGGTGGCGTCAGGTATCATGGCTCTAACTATCACCAATCCTGATAGCAGCTCCAAACATACTCGTTCTCACGGACTCCTCGGGTCGCTAGCGTCGTCTCACACCAAGAAGAGAGAGCCCGGAGCGCAGCGAACGTGGTCCAGCCCAGGCTGGACCGCCAGAGAGACGAACGAGCGCAAGCGAGGAGAAGCGTCGGCGTCGCCGAAGGCGGCCGTTCGCGAGCACCGCGGCTTTGAAGCAAAACAGGAGAAACCAATGCGAAGCCATAGCGAAACCCCACTCAAC
>JBNMOZ010000129.1:0-11041 GCA_051276005.1 Bradymonadia bacterium
TGCCCGTCGAGGTCCAGACGGCTGGCGGCAGCATCAGCAAGCTGGTGGCAGGCTACCCGAACCTGAAGATCATCGAGTGCGACGGCTGCGACATCCAGGCGAGCCACGACGCCATGACCGCCGCCGCAGAGTGGTGCCGCGCCCGCAAGGGGCCCGCCCTGGTGCACGCCCACGTGGTGCGGCCGTACAGCCACTCGATGAGCGACGACGAGAAGGCCTACAAGACCAAGGCAGAGCGCGACGACGAGACCGCGCGGGATCCGCTGACGGTCACCGCCGCCCTGCTGCTTGAAGAGGGCATCTTGGATCAGGCCGGGCTCGACGCGTTGCACGCCGAGGTCGACGCCGTGATCGCTGCGGCCACCGATGCCGCGCTGATCGCGCCCACGCCCGAGCCGTCCGAGGTCTACGACTGGATCTACAGCGACACGGTCGATCCCACGTCCAGCGCCTTCGAGACCGAACCGGTCCTCGACGAGGCCGGCGGGCAGAAGACCATGGTCGACCTGCTCAACGCCTGCCTGCGCGACGAGATGGCCCGCGATCCGCGCATCATGGTGTTTGGCGAAGATGTCGCTGACGCCTCGCGCCCCGAAGTGCTCGAGACCCTCAAGGGCAAGGGCGGCGTCTTCAAGGTCACCCACGGCTTGCAGGCACAGTTCGGCGAGAACCGCGTGTTCAACTCACCGCTGGCCGAGGCGAACATCGTCGGGCGCGCGGTGGGCCTGGCCGCGCGTGGGCTCAAGCCGGTCGTCGAGATTCAATTCCTCGACTACATCTGGCCGGCCTACCAGCAGATCCGCAACGAGCTGGCGACCGCGCGGTGGCGCAGCGGCAACGACTGGCCCGCGCCGGTCGTCATCCGCACGCCCAGCGGCGGCTACCTCAAGGGCGGCGCGCCCTACCACAGCCAGTCGGCCGAGACGGCGTTCACGCACATCCCCGGTCTGCGGGTGGTCATGCCCTCCAACGCGCTGGACGCGAACGGGTTGTTGCGCACCGCGATCCGCTGCGACGATCCCGTCATCTTCCTCGAGCCCAAGCACCTGTACCGCCAGACCTACAACAAGTCGGCGTACCCCGGCCCCGACTACATGATCCCGTTCGGCAAGGCCGCGAAGATCGAGTCGGGCGATGACATGACGATCATCACTTATGGCGCGCTGGTGCACCGCACCCGCGCGGCCCTGCGCGCGGTGCGCAAGCGCCAAGACATCGCCGTCGACTTCCTCGATCTGCGCACGCTCAACCCCTACGACTGGGAAGCGATCGCCGAGTCGGTCAAGCGCACCGGCAAGGCGCTGGTGGTGCACGAAGAGACCAAGGCTTGGGGCTATGGCGCCGAGATCGCCGCCCGCATCGGTGAGGAGCTCTTCGAGTGGCTCGACGCGCCGGTGCGTCGCGTGGCCGCCCTCGACAGCTTCGTGGCCTACCACCCCACCCTCGAAGACACGATCCTGCCGCAGGCCGATGATGTCGACCGCGCCATCACGGCGCTGGCCCGCTACTAAAGCGAAGCCAAGCAGCTCGGCGGAGCATCACTGCAGGCGAGGCGCGCGGGCGACGCCCCGCAGCACCGTCTCGCAGCGGTCGAGACCGAAGGCCGCAACTTTGATGTCGTCGCCATACCGTTGCCATACCGAGTCCATCGGTGATCGGATACTCTGCCGCCGTGTCCGTCGAATTCTTCCAGACAGTCTGTGATGTGCTTGGGCCCCGCTGCCCGGGCGGTCGCGTCGAGGCCGCCCGCATCGGTGCGCCGTTTGGCCCGCTGACCCTGGCGCGTTGGGTCGAAGCCGGCCTGCTGGGCACGCCCGCCGCCAAGCGGCTCAAGCAGCTCGTCGACATGGACGCCGTCGCCTTTGAGGCCATCGCCGCGGTGCTCGACCACGGCCCCGAGTTCTCCAGCGAAGGCGACTGGAGCTGGGACGACAGCGGGCCCCGCCGGCGCAGCCAGCGCAGCAAGCGCAGCCAGCGCAGCCAGCGCATCTCGACCTTCCCGGTCGGCGGCGTCGATCCGCCGCAGAGCGACGGCTGGGGCGAAGAAGACGACGGCAGCGACGACACGCTGCACGAGTCGGGCGTGTTCCCCAAACCTGTCGATCGCGTGGGCCGGGGCCGCTTCGAATGCGAGCCGGCCGCCCACGATGCCGGTCGCTTCGTCGACATCCACCTCGCGACCGATCTGCTGCTCGGTCGCGAGGTCGCGCTGCACTTCCGCAGCGGCCGCTGCCCGCTCGACATCGAGGCCTTCATCGCCACGGTGCGGACCCAAGGCGCGCTGCAGCATCCCAGCATCCAGCCGATCTACGAGATGGCGCTGGCGCCGAGCGCCACCGGCGGTGACGTGCCCTTCTTCGCGACCTCACGCCCGCAGTCGACCACCCTCGACGCCGTGATCAAGGCCCGCGCCCGCGGCGACGGCGGCGCGCGAACCCAGTGGACCCTGCATGCGCTCCTCGAAGCGGTCCTCGACGTCGCCCGCGGCATCGGCTTCGCGCATCGGATCGGCTTCGTGCATCGCGATATCCGCGCGTGGCACGTCTACATGGGGCACTACGGTGAGGTGCTGCTGGGCGGCTGGTTTAGAGCCCGCAAGATCACCGACCCGATCAACTCGACCCTCGACGCCCACCTCGAAGTCGTCAACAGCGGGCTGGGCTATCTGGCGCCCGAGCGCCTGCTGCGTGGCCTCTCGGCCGCCGAACAAGCCGCCGACGTCTGGGGCCTGGGCGCTCTGCTGTATGCGGTGCTGGCCGAGCGACCCCCGTTCAGCGGGCCGTCCTCAAGCGACATGCTCGATGCGATCCGCGCCGGCTGCCTGCTGCCCCCCGGCGCGCAGCGCAGCGGTATTCCGGTGGCGCTTGAAGACCTGTGCATGCGGGCGCTGGTCATCGATCCGGACGATCGCCGGCTGACGGCCGACGAATTCACCCTCGAGATCGAGGGCTACCTAGAAGGCAACCGCACCGCGACGCGCCGCAGCGAGCGGGGCCGCGCGCTGTTCGCCGAGGCCGAAGCCGCGTCCGATCGATTCATGGAGGCCCGCACCGCGATCCACGCGCAACGCGCCTCGGGCATGGCATTACCCAGCGCCGGCATTCGCGAGGCGGCCCGCGTCCGCGCCGAGCGCTGGTTCCAGATCGCAGACGAGGGCTACCTGCGCACCGAGAGCGTGCGCCCCGGTGATCCGGGCGTGCAGCACAGCCAGGTCAAGCTCTACGCGCGCGCCCTGCAAGACGCGCAACGCGGCTGGCTCGACCTGCCCGAAGCCCTTTTGTCGGCCGGGCTGGAGTTGTTCGGCGCCGAAGCCCTGAGCATCCCGGGGCACGTCGAGGTGCGCACCGCGGTGCCCGGCGCGAAGGTCTGGTTTCATCACTTCGTCGACGATGAGGGCGTGCTGTCCCTCGACGCCGGCCGACCGCTGGGCGAGACCCCCATCGCCATCGCCGACGTCACCGCCGGCAGCTACCTGTTGCGCGTCAAGCCCGCCGAGGGTCCCGAGGTGCGGGTGCCGGTCCTCATCGACCCCGGTGAGGTCGTACGCCTGCGCTTGCGCCTGCCCGAGGCCGCGCTGCGCGGTACGGTCTACATCGCCGCTGGTCCCTGTCGGGTCGGCTCCCCTGCCGACGCCGATCGCAGCGCTGGGGCGTTGCCCGAAGGCCGCGCCGACCTGCCCGCGTTCTTCCTCGGCCGCGAGCCCGTCACCGTCCGCGACTACCAGACGTTCCTCGACGATGTGCCCGACGCCGACCGCTGGGCGCCCCGCGCATATCTGGGCGCGCCGCCCTTCTGGGTGCCCGACGCCGATGGCGACTATTCGGTGCCGTTCTTCGACCCCGACGGCGCCGAATGGGGCGGCGATTGCGCCATCGTCGGCATCAGCCCGGAGGCTGCGCGCGCCTACGCGGCCTGGCTGACGGTCCGCGACGGCGTGTACTGGCGTTTGCCCACCGAGCTCGAATGGGAGAAGGCCACTCGCGGTGCCGATGGGCGCAGCTATCCCTGGGGCGAGCGCCCCGAACCAGGCTTCTGCCATCACCTTGATCAGCTCGACGATCCGCCGCCGTTCCTGGGCTCAGCGCTGCGCGACGAGTCGGTCTATGGCGCGCGCGACCTCGTCGGCACCGTCGCCGAGATCTGCGACGCGATCGACGCCAGCGGGGCGGTCCTGCGCGGGGGCAGCTGGCGCCAGCCGTTCGAGAGCTGTTGCGCCAAACGCCGAGTCGCGGTGCGGCCTGGTTCGCCCTTGCTCGACGTCGGCTTCCGGCTCGCAGCGACGCCCTTCGACCCCGACGCCGCCCTGCCCTTCGTCGAGCCGATCCGCGATTGGCCGCTGCCCGATCCGCCCATGACCAGCCCGAGCATGGTGAGCGAGGCCGGTCTGCTCTCGGTCGAGATGACGGTCGGCGGCCGCACGCTCTTCCGCGGTCTGCCCGACACGCCACCCGAGAGCCCGCAGCTCAGCACCAACCCGCTCGAAAACGGCCCCACTCGATATCGTCAGATCGAAGAGATCGCCCGCGGCAGCATGGGCCGCGTCGTGCTCGCCCACGATCGGGTGCTGCATCGAAATGTCGCGCTGAAGATCCTGCACGACAAGCACCGCGGCGACACCTTGGCCCGCTATCGCTTCTCGATGGAGGCCCGCATCACCGGCCGCCTGCAGCACCCGCTGATGCTGCCGGTCTACGACATGGGCGTGCTGCCCGATGGCAGCCGCTTCTTCGCGATGCGTCCGGTCGAGGGCATGAGCTTGCGCGATGTGCTCGGCGGCGCCGCGCAGGGTGACGCCCGCATCCTCGAAGACTTCCCGCGCGATCGCATGGTCGACATCGTGCGCCGCACCTGTCAGGGCGTCGCGTACGCGCACACCCGCAACATCGTGCATCGCGATCTCAAGCCAGCGAACATCCTCATCGGGGAGTACGGCGAGGTCGTGCTGGTCGACCTGGGGCTCGCGCGACAGCAGCGGCTCGAGCCGTCCGATCTTGAAGATGTACCCGAGGCGCGCCTGCTCGCCGGCGATGACGGCCGGGTCACGCGCATCGGCTCGGTCATCGGCACGCCGTATTACATGTCGCCCGAACAGGCGATGGGCCTGCAAGACATGATCGGCCCCAGCAGCGACGTCTACGGGCTGGGCGCGATCCTCTATCATGTGCTCGCCGGTCGGCCCCCGTTCTCGGGCACCAAGATTCACGAGGTGCTCGCCAAGGTGCGGCGCGGCAACCCCAAGCCGCCCAGCGCGTTCAAGCCCGATGTGCCCGCCGCCCTCGATCGCATCGTGCTCGACGCGCTGAGCATGGATCACCTTGAGCGGCCTGACTCGGCGATGTCGCTGGCCGATGGGTTGCGCGCCTTTCAAGAGCAGACCCGCCTCGCCGAAGAGCATAAGGGCTGGGCCGCTGAGCGCGCGGCGTCGGCCATGTTGGCCTGCGACGCCTGGCGCAACGCCGCCCAGCAGCACGACCAGCTGCTGGCCCAGTATGGTGCCCTGCGCGAGGAGCTGCGGCGGGCCGACCCGTTCTCGCGGCGCCGGGCGATCTGGCGGGCCGAGAAGCAGCTCTCCACGCAGCTGACCCGCATTGATGGCTTCGCGGCCAAGGCCCTGCGCGATGGTCGGATGGCGCTGACCGCCGGCGACGGATCGGTCATCGCGCGGCTGGTCAACCTGCTCGACGGGCGCTGTCGCCTCGCGCGCGCCACGGACGATGTGGCCGGCCTGCGCTTCTATCAACGCGCCCTCGCGAGCCTCGACACGCGGCGCGCGGCCGGGTTGAACGCGGGCGCGCCGCTGGTGGTCCGAGCGGGCCCGGGCGCCGCGCGCGCGACGGTCTTTCACCAAGACAGCGCCGACCCCCTGCACGCCGGCCCAGCGCCGGTCCGCCTGCCGCATGTGCCGGCCGGCAGTGGCTACGTGCGCCTCACCCAGGGACAAATCGAGGTCATCGCGCCCTTCGTGGTGCGACGCAGCGATCCCGTGCGCCTCGACGTGCGCCTGGCCGAGGCGCCCGAGGGCTTTGTCGCGGTGCCGGCGAGCCGATTCATCTTTGGCGAACGCCAGCGCATCGGGCCCCTATGGGCCGCAAAGCTGCCCGACTTCTTCATCAGCACGCACCCCGTCACCTGCGGAGAATACAAGGCCTTCCTCGATGGCCTCACCGCCGACGACAGCCTCCTCTCGCTCGCCCGCCGCCCGCGCTTGTGGTCGGGGGGGCCCGCGTTATGGGGCGCTGCTGGCCGCGCAGCGTTTGGCGAGTATCGGCCCGACCACCCCGTCACGGGGGTCAGCCTCGCCGACGCCCAGGCGTACGCGCGGTGGCGCGCCGAGGTTGAGGGCGTCCAGATTCGCCTGCCCGCGAGCGCCGAGTGGGAGAAGGCGGCGCGGGGCGTCGATGGCCGCGGCTGGCCGTGGGGCGACGCATCCGATTCAGCGCGCGTCGGCAACGAACCGGGGCCCCTGTACACCGTCGACTCGCACCCCGGTGACGTGTCGCTGTACGGCATGCGCGGCATCGCCAGCGGCGTCTTTGAGTGGACGCTGACATGGGCGCCGGGCGGCGGCTGCTTTGTCCGCGGCGATTGCACGGTGCAACCCATGGGCGGCGCCCCCTGCGTTCGTCGGCTGATCCGCGACCCCGAACGCCCGTCACCATTGGTCGGCTTTCGTCTCGTGATCGGACCCCCGCCCCCCCAGCAACTCTCTCGGCAGTAGATCGCACGATGACGACGCGAATTGAGGGGTGCCTTGGGCGCCCCACGCACACGCCATGACAAAGCCAACCGCTGCGCCGCGATGGCTGCCCGCAGGCGCCGGCGCCGCCCGCTGGGGTTTGGGCCTCGGGCTCGCGCTCTGGGGCGCTGAGGTCTTCGGCGCGACGCAGCTGCGCGCGACGTTTCAGGTCGACGTCACCGTGGTCGGCCTCGCCGCGGTCTACGCCAGCTTCGGCCTGATCGGCGCCTGGGCCGGCGGCCGCGGCGTGCACCGCGCGATGACCGTGCTCGCCGCCTTGGCGCTGGCCATCTTCTGCTACGGCGAACTGGTCTTGTTCAACCATCCCGTCCGCTTGGGCGCGGCCGTCGGCGTCGCCGTGCTCGTCCCGCTCGCTGATCGCGCCCTGGGGCGCTGGCTGACGCCGCTCACCCGCGTCGGGCTGCTCGCGGTGAGCTGGGTCATCGCGTCGACCCAGACCAGCGTGCCGCGGCAAATTTTGCTCGCCGTGCTGGACGGCCGGTGGAGCGCTGCCGCGGGCGGCGTGCTGGGGGTGGCCGTCATCGTCGCGGTCACGCTGGTCTTGTTAGCGAGCGCGCGCGCCTTCGCCCGGCGACCCATGCGCGGGCTCGCGCTGGGCCTGCTCTGGGCAGCGCTGGGTGCCGGCGCGTTCACCGGCCTTGGGCAGACTGCCCCGCCTGCCTCTCACGCACAGCCGCGGGGCGACGTCATCTACGTGGTCCTCGACAGCCTGCGCGGCGACATGCTCACCCCCGCCCGAATGCCGGCGCTCTGGGGCTGGGCGGCCCACGGCACCCGCTACGACGACGCGCATTCTCCGTCGATCTCCACCCGCTACTCCCTGCCCCGCATGCTCGCGCTGCCCGAGGCGCCACAGCCCATGCTCAAAGGGCGCTGGGCCGCACAGCGCGACGGCTGGGCGACAGGCCTGCCCGCGCGCGCCCAGGCGTCGGGCCTGCGCGCCCACCTGATCAGCGACTATGCCGGCAACGCGTTGGGCAACCTGGAGGCCTATGCCTGGGATCACGTCACGGCGCGTCCGGCGCGAGCGCTGCTGCTGCCTCGCCTGCCGATTACGCTGATCGCGATCGCGCGCGGCGGTGACGATCGGCTGCGCGCTGCGCGCGGGTCGAAGGCGCCCTTCGCCCATGGATCTGCCATCGACGATCTGGCCGCTGCGATAGATAAGGCCGACCGCCCCGGGCTGTATCTGCTGCACCTGGCCGTGCCGCACGCGCCCTATAATCAGCCGCCATATCGCGCGGCCGGCGCCGACGCACAGCCCCTGCCCGAGACCCGCGCGCTCAACGAGAAGCTGCGGCTGGGCCCTACCCGCGGCCAACTCGATCCGCAGATCCGCACGCGCATGTACCATCAGGCCGTGGGGGCCGCCGACGCCGAGGTCGCCCGCCTGCGCGCCCTGATCGCCACGCGCTCAGGCACGCCGCCGCTGGTCATCATCACCGCCGATCATGGCGAGAGCCTGGGCGGCCGCGGCGTCGCCGGGCATGGGCGCTCGCTCTTCGCTGACGGCCATCATGTGCCGCTGGTGCTCATCGGCCCGGGCGTTGCCCCCGCCACGGTGATCGACGCGCCGGTCTCCAACGCCCAGCTTCCAGCCTCGCTCCTGGCGTGGTTGGGCGGCGACGAGCTGCGCCTCAAGCCCGCGAACCCGCTGGTGATCTGGCACCCGCGTGGGGCCGTCGTGCAGACCGATGGCTGGCGCCTGATCTGGTCGCAGGATGCCCGTCAGCTCACCCGCCCCGGCGCCTGGGCGCACCGTCAGCAGCATCAGCTGTTCGAGGTGCGCAGCGATCGCGCAGAAGCGACGGATCGGTTCTCTGAGGCGCCGCCAGCGCTGGTCGGATTGCTCGATATTCTCGAGACCGCGCCGTCTCTGCCTGCGGCGTCTCGCGCCGCGGCCAACGCCAGCCGGCCCTGACCCACCGAACGCCTGATCCGCCAACCCGCTGACCGCACCATCCGACCCGCCCACGGCCGCTCAGTCGATCGTCAGACCGATGCCCGCGTCAGCGAGTTCGCGATGCAGCGCGCGCAAAGCCGTGGCGACCGCCAGTTCGAGACAGCCAGGCCCAGCGGAACGGGCGCCCTGGCGAATCGCACGGGTCCATTTATGGGGGTCGAAAGACGGGTCCACCTGCCTATTCGTACCGGGTTGGTCGCGGTAGATCCTGGCGGAGCCTACGGGCGGACTTTCGCGACGGACGCGATTACGGTACGTCCCCGGTCAGCCTGGAGCGAACATGCCTGAGTCCTTCGACCTGAAGATGGCGCTGAACACCGTGCACGCGACGGTCGATGACGCCGCGCTGACCTACAAGATCGGCATGTCGAAGCGCACCGTCGCGCTGTCCGCGATGCGGCATCTGTACATCGTCCCCGGATCGGTTCGGCAGTTGGTCATCTCGTATGACCACGCCGGCAAGCTCAAACGCGTGACCATCGGCGCCAACGACGGGCAGCCCGCCTTCGACGCGCTGGTCGACGCCATCCTCGCGCGCCGCCCTGAGATCGACATCCGCCATTTGCCCGCCAAAGAGGCCAACGCCCTGCTGGGCCGATCGCGGGCGCTGATCTTCTTGGGCGGGGTGGTCGCCCTGGCGGTCGGGCTCGGCGTCTGGTTCTGGGTCAGCGGCGCTTTGCAGCGGTGGTTGGACGGGTGACTCGCAGTCTCTGCCTTCGAGCTCGGCGCCATCGGCTCCGCGCCACCCCACCACGCGCAACGAAGCCCGCAAGCGGCCAATATGGCGGTGAGCGTCGCGGACGATGTGGCAAGTATGAATCAAGGCTAGGGGCGCCATCACGGCGCGGCCCAGCCGGACGGCCAGACCATGAAAGGATCGACCGCCGCGAGTCAGTCGCGACCGGTGTTGATCCAGTTCGGGTTGCGGAAGCGCGAGTTGGTCTCGTCGAGCTCATCCTTTTCGGGGAAGTTCTGATCGGCGTGCAGCGCGATGGCGCGCTTGAGAAGCTGCACTTCGTCCTCACGGATGTCGGGATCCGGGATGCAGCACTCGACCGGGCAGACTGACTGACACGCCTCATCGCCGTGGAAGCCCACGCACTCAGTGCACAACTTCGGGTCGATGATGTAGATGTCGTCGCCCTCCGAGATGGCCTCGTTGGGACATTCGGGCTCGCAGGCGCCGCAGTTGATGCACTCGTCGGTAATGAAAGTGGCCATAACGCTCTCCTTGGACCAGCAGTGCGCGAAGGATGCACGATCGAGAGGTCTGGAACAAGCCGAGCCGGCCTCGTTTGGGCCGTAGTTTCACTGGCCAGCGCGGAGGATTCGCTCTGCCGAACCGCGCGACCGCCCCCGCGGGGAGAGCGCCCCGGAGCGAAGGCGAGCACATCGACTTTGAAGGAGGCTACTGGACCGGGACGCAGACGCCGCGGGTGGTGGCGCTCTCGTTGTAGCGGGGCATGCCCGTGCAGGCGTAGCCATCGCGGCACTGGGCGTCATCGTCGCAGGTCGCCACGCAGCGTCCGCCGTCGTCGAAGCCCAGGTCGACGCAGAACGTGCCCGCCGCGCCGTCGCGATCGGGGCAGAAGCGCTCGCACGCCTCGGTGCACAAGCCGCCGGGCAGGTCGGACAGGCAGTCGAAGTCGCCGCATTCGATGGCGGCCCGGCAGCCGTCGCCCACCCAGCCATCGGCGGGCACCGGCTCGCCCAGCGCGACGGTCGTGACCGTCAAGTCGAAGGTGCTCGGTGCGCCCTCGATCGTGACGCTGGCCGTGCCGGCGTCGGCGACGCGCATGCTCAGAGTCAACGTGTGCCGGCCGTCTTCGAAGCTCGACTCGCCCTCTTCGATCGCCTCGCCCGCGGTCAACTGCGCCGTGATGGGCGCGCTGCCCTCGATGAGCACCTGCACCCGATCGCCACGCTCGACCTCGACCGTGTATTCGGCGCTGCCATCGCAGAGGATCTGGTCGGAGTGCGCGCCCTCGGGCAGCACTTCGCCTTGGCCGCTCGCACTCTCGGCGCAGGCCGTCTCACGCCAGGCCGCCACGGGATCCAGATCCGCCGGCGTCACGTCGATCAGGTCACCCTCGGGCGTAAACGCCTTCTCGGCCCGGATGCTGACCGGCGCGCCCGGGTGCTGGCGCATGATCGTGAAGAGCTCAACGATGTCTTCGGCCTGCATGCGCATGCAGCCATGGCTGACGTAGCCGCGTCGCAGCGTATCGGTGATGGGCCCGTGGAAACCGTACGTCTGGTAGCCGCGGCTGTTCTGCGCCGTGATGCGCATGAACGGCAGCCCGTCGAAGTAGGCGGGCTGG
>JBNMOZ010000130.1:0-10992 GCA_051276005.1 Bradymonadia bacterium
CCGGCATGCGCCCCGGGCCCTCGGCGGCGTAGCCCAGTCGCATGCGGATGGCGGTGGGATCGCGGCGCGCGTCGATGCCCAGCACCGCCACCTTGCCCGCGTCGGGCCTCAGCAAGCCCAAGCAGATCTTCATCAGCGTGGTCTTGCCGGCACCGTTGGGCCCTAAGAGGCCGATCGCGCGACCGTCGATCGCGCAGGTCACGCCATCGAGGGCGCGCAGGGCACCGAAGGTCTTGGTGACGCCTTCGAGGTCGAGGATCACAGGTCGGGCGAGGGCGGGTTGAGCGAGGACTGGGTGGACGCCAACTGCGCCGCGATCCAGGTGCTGAGGTCTGACATCACGGGCGCGCGCTCCAGCTCGAACCAGATCTCGTGAAACAGGCCTTCATACTCGCGATAGGTCTTGTCGCTGGACGCGATCTGCTCGAAGACCCGCCGGGTGTCAGGCGCCGAGGCGATGCGATCGTCACCCGCCTGCTGGACCAGGATCGGCAGCGTCAGCGCCTTCGCGGCGTCTTCGCAGCGCGCATGCGCAGCGACCGTCTCGGTGTACCAGCGCGACGACGCCACGCGGCCAATCAGAGGATCGGTACTGTAGCCCTCGATGACCGCCGGGTCGTGGCTGACCTCTTTGGCGTTGAGGTTGGTCGCGAGCGTCAGCGCGGGCACACGGCGGCTGAGGTGCCGCGCCACGAAGGCCTTGGCCTTGGGCACCTTGACCCCGAAGCCGAAGAACGGCGAGCTGAGCACCACCCCATCGAGACCGGCCGGCTCGGCGCTGGCGCCATGCAATGAGATCAGCGCGCCATTGCTATGCGCGAGCAGAAAGCGCGGCAAGTTGGGCGACTTCGACTCAGCCCACGTGCGAAAAGCCCGTAGATCTTGCAGATAGTCATCGAAGGCGAAGATGTGCCCGCGCTTGCCATCAGATCGACCATGCCCGCGGTAGTCAAACCGGAAGACCGCATAGCCCTTCTCGACGAAGTCCGCGGCCATGGCGGCGTAGCGGCCGCAGTGGTCGGCGAAGCCGTGCACGATGAGCAGCGCCGCCTTGGGCGCGGCGGGCGTTTGAGACTCGCAATACAGGCGGGTGCCATCGGCGGCGTCAAGCCAAGCCGTCTGCAAGGGATTGAGTAGGGTTTTGTCAGTCACGATTCGTTTCTGTTATGCAGTGGCGACATCGCTTGGTGATGGCCTGTTGGGCTCATCGTCGCAGGTCTATCTCTGAACAACTCGGGAGCATACTATGCTAACGCGCATCGCGCCGATCATCCTCGCCCTCCTCTTTGCCACGCCCGCGTTGGCGGTGGACATCTACCTCAACGGCGTCAAAGTCACTGGCGCCCTCAAGGGCCAGACCTTCGAGAACGCCAAAGTCTCGATCGACGCGGCGGGCGACGTGCGCATCAGCGCGCCCGGCTACAAGGTCGAGTTGGAAGGGGTCGCTGGCAACAACACGACCCTGGCCCCCGGCAAGTACTGGCTGGCATTGGAGGCAAAGATGCCGCGCCAGTACCGCACCGAGGTGACGATCAACGGCAAGACCGTGCTGACGGTTCCGCCTGAGAGCCCCCAGTACATCTTCGACATCGGCAAGCACGCCACCAAGGGCACCAATAAGGTCCAGGTGACGTTCTACCCGACCCCGACCGCCAGCAAGATCGTCGGCGCAGACGCCATCGAGATCCTGATCGGTGAAGGCAGCCAGGGCACGGACGGCACGTTGGCGCTGACCCGCATGATCCAGAAGCTCAACCACCCCAGCGCCCGCTCGGCCGAGGCGTATCCCCTCTCGCTCACCTTCGAGTAGCGTCTTTCAAGGTCGCGGTGCTCGGATTGAGCACCGCCGCCTTGAAACAGATCAGTCAGCGCAGCGACCGTTGATGCAGCGGGCGCCTTCGGGGCACTCCGCGTTCATCGCGCACTCGGGGGCGAGCGCCCCTGGGTCGGTGCAGTAGCGCTCGAAGCACACGTCGTTTGGCGCGCAGCTGTCGTCGTCGAAGCAAGCCTGACGGCACTCGCCGTTGACGCAATCCAGACCGGTCGGGCAGTCGCGGTTGAAGACGCATTGGTTGCTCGAGCCGAACTGCGGCATGCAGATGCCATCGCCGCACCACTCCCCGAAGATGCAGTCGTCGTCGGCCGCGCAGCGCAGATGGCAGGCCGCGTCGATGCAGACGCCGTTGGCACACTCATCGTTATTGCGGCACAGCGCCGGGCGCTCGGCGTTGGGATCGCAGCGCCCGTCGACGCAGAGGGTGCCGGCCGGGCACTGGGTCTCTTCGCCGCAGACGAGCAGGCATTGGCCGTCAAGGCAGGCGTGATCGCGGGCGCATTGGCCGTCGAACTGGCAGGGCGCCTCGCCGGGCCGCGCGGGCGCCGGGACGCAGTTGCCGTCGTAGCACTGCAGGCCCTCGTCGCACTCGGCGCTGGTGATGCAGCCCTCCATCGGCGGATCGGCGCAGAGGCCTTCAGCGCAAATTTGGCCGGCCGGGCAGTCGCAGAGCACTTCGCAGGGGGTGGGCTCGGGGGTCGGCACCGGGTCGATGCATTCGTGCTGGTCGATGTCGCAAATTTGGCCGGTGGGGCATTGGCAGTTGGCGTCGCAGCTCATCGTGCCTTCGGGGCGGCAGTCGCCCGCGACGCAGCGCAGACCGGGCTCGCATTGCGCGTCGATCTGGCACTCGATCTGGGGGTCGGGCTGGCAGGCGCCGTCGAGGCAAATTCGGCCCTCACCGCAATCGGCCGCGACGACGCATTCGCCCTCGGGCTCGCCCACGCAGTCGCCGTTGATGCAGCGCATGCCTGCGTCACACTGCGCGTCGCGCTCGCACTCGGGCCGCGCCGGCACGGGCTCGCCGCCCACGCACTCCAAGCCCTCTGGCAGCGGGGTGTCGTCGTTGCAGTGGGGGTAGCATTGGTCTTCGATGCAGAAGCCGCCAATGCCGCAGTCGGCGCTGATCTCGCAGGGCATGCGGCAGGTGCCGTCTTCGCAGATGTCGGTGGCCGGGCAGTCGGCGTTCTCGCGGCAGCGGCTCGACTCGAAGCACTGCTCAGAGACGCAAATGCAGCCCGCCATGCACTCGCCATCCCGCTCGCAGGCATAGTCGGCCGGGTCGGGGCGGCCCTCATCGTCGCCCACCCAGATGCAGCGGCCAAACGCGTTGCAGGCTTGACCTGGCTGACAATCGCGCTGTTGGTTGCAGGCATCGCGGTTGCGCATACCGGCGGGTTCACAGACGGCCTGGTCGCCGCAAACGAGGCCGTCGGGGCACTCCTGATCGACGAAACAGTCCAATGGATGGCAGCCTGATAGGTCGCATCTGAAGCACTCATTGCCCTCGCAGAAGACCTGCGCACGCTCACCACAATCGAAGCAGTCGCTGCTCTCGCAGCCTGCCAAACCGAACGCAGCGAAGAAGCTGAACACCAAAAGAGAGACGTTGCGCATGATGAACTCCCGAAGACGAAATGAAGACCGAGCACCAGTCTGACGACGGGTGAAGACTGAGGCAAATGGCGTGCCGGGATGTGAGGCCGCGACGGCCGGGCGATCGAGTCGTCGGCCGTGAACGTAGGGCCACACCGCACCGTGCGCTCAGTGCACGTGGGGTCAATCGACGTCAGCGGAGAGTTCTGGGCCTCTCAGGAGGGTTGCTCCGACTTGGCGCGCCAAGTGCGAATCCGATGCGGTCGTCGGGTGCTCCAGGCAGAGGAAGGGTGAGTGCGCGCAAACAACAAGGGTCGTCGACCCATCCCCCTGCTCTATCACCGGCTTGCCCTGCTGCTCGTATTGCTCTCGCCCAGCGCAGCGCCGGCGTTTGGTGGCTTCTTCGTTGGCTCGAATGGGCGCCGCGTCAGCACCGCGACGGTCGTGATGATGCGTTCGAACGCGACGACGGTCTTGTCGATTCGCGTGGACAGACCGAGATATCCAGATCAGTTTGCGCTGGTCATTCCGGTGCCGGCGACCTTCGAGAAGGCGCACGTCAAAGTTCTACCTCATGCGGTCTTCGAGCGGGTTGAACGCCTCGCTGCGCCCCGGTTGAGGGCGTTTCTTGAAAAGGATCCCTGTTTTCAAAGCCAGCAATTTGGCTGTCCCTCTATCCCGCCGCGTCCGCCGCACTGTCCCTACCGATGGGTCGAATCTGCCGCGCAGGACGAATCCGACCCGAAATTCGTGGCTGGCGAATATGCGTTCACGCTCATCAACGGTGGCAACACCAGGGCGCTCCGCGACTGGTTCGATCAACACCAATTGACGTTGCCCGACAACGCTGAAGACCACCTGCGACCTTACGTTGCGCGCGGCATGCAATTTCTCGTCGCGCACGCCGACCTGAGCGAGCAATCCGTTGAAGACCGGCGGCCGCGCCCCATCCGAGTGCACTTCGACAGCGACACGTTTACCCTGCCGATCGGTGTCAGCCGCATCAATTCGGCCGGGTTCTACAATTTGACGATGTATGTCCTGGGAATCGACCAGCGATTCACCGTCGCGAGCCGGCACGGGGTGACCATCCCCACCCGATTGACGGTCGCGCCGACGGTCCTTGAGCAGTTCGACACCTTCTACGGAAACCTGCGCGACAAGACGCTCCAAAAGAACCCCGGCGCGGTCGTGACCGAATTCGCCGGGCCAGCGATCGGTTGCGACGGCTGCCTGGGCTCGGGGCTGACGGTCAGTGATTTGAAGTTTCTCGGTGCCGATGTTGCGCTGTCGACCCGCCAGGAGACCGTCATCAACGTCGAGAGGCCGCTCGTTTGGGGTGGTTTGACGCCCGACGCCGTGCAAGCCGGCACCCAGCGGGAGATGCGGCGTCTCCGCCGCTGCGTTCGACTGCAGGCGCTCATGCCGCTGGGCGAGATGCGGATGCGCTATCCGTCGAACCTGATGGGACCGTCAACCGGCCGACGATTATCAAGAGCCTGAGAAATAGACGGTTCGATAGGTGCATCGCGGCGGCGATCGAACATCTGAAGCTGCCGCCGGTTGAGGTTAAATCGACGATCGCTCAGCAAATCGTCTTCGAATTGGGCCCGCCCAGGCTCCCTCGTCGGGCCATCAAGTCTTTCGTCCTCACCCGCATGCACATGCGCTACGGGCGCGACATCCCGTACGACGACCTGATCTTCGAGCCTGCGCCGCCCATCGCCGCACAAATCGGCCGAAATCGAGTGGTTGCGACCACGTCGAATCTGTTCGCGGCTCGCTATGCCGTAAGGCGCCCGTGGACCGGGCCTCTGGAATGCCACCATCACAATCGAAACCTGTGGAACCAGAATCCTGACGCTCCGGTCCGGATCGCTCTCGATCCAAAACGCGACCGGCACAGGACGCTGCCGCTTCAAATGGCGGTGCCGGGCGGCGTGCCCGAGTTGGGCATTGAGCCATGGTAGGGCGTGCTCATGTGGGAGAGCGCAGTTCGTCGGCCTGTGGTGGGCTGCATCGATGAGTTCGGATGACGGCCTGAGCGACACCGCGGCCCAGATGGGACTCTGCGGCGCAGATGGCCTGGGCCACCGAGGCGCTACTTCTTGCGCAGACCGACCATGATGGTGCGGTGCAGTTGGCGCTTGGTCACGGTGACCTTGCCGCGCCACTTCTGAAAGCCGAGGCGCTCGACGCGCAATCGGAAGACGGTGCCCACGGGCACGTCGCGAGCCTCGAACGGGGTCGTGCCCAACAACTTGTCGCCGTCATACACCTTGCCCGCGGTCGGTTCGGACTCGATGCGCAGCGTGCCGACCTCGACCGCCTTGACGCGCTTCTCTTCGTACAGCTGCCCCGCAAAGAACGCACCGGCGCTGCCCGCGAGCCCCAAGAAGATCGTCAGCAAGATCCACCGCCGCCAGGAGCTGGCCGCGGCGCCCATCATCTCGTCCCAGTCCTCGTCGTCGTCGTCGTTCACGCCGACGGGCAGCAGGAAGTTCTCAGACGCATCGGGCTCGGCGTAGTCGTCGCTGGCCGCATCGGCAGGCCGGCTGGCGACCAGCTCTCCTTCGGCGTCCACATCGGCCTCGTCGGCCTCCTTGCCGACGTCTGCCTCTGCCGGGGCGTCGTCAGCGCTCGCGGTCGGCATCTTCGCTGGGCCAGAATCCGGACCATTGAGGGCCGCGTACGACGCGCTCAGTTCGGCCGGGATCTGCATGACCTCGGTCGGCCGCTCGTCGTCAGCTTGCGCTGGCGCCGCGGGCAAAGGCGGCGGGCTCACCTCAAGCTCAGCGACAGATGCCTCGGTCGGCGGTGCCTTGCGACGCGGCATCGAGGCGACGGCCAACGCATGCAGTTCGTGCCGACGGCGATCGATCTCGGTGCCGTACAGGTCCTTGAAGTAGCGCAGGGTGGCTTCGACCGAGGTGTCGGCTCGCAGCGCACGCGCCGCGTTCTCAAGATCGAAGATCAGCGTCTGGGCGTCTTGATAGCGCTGGTCAGGATCGCGCTCCAACGCCTTGATGACGATGGCCTCGAGCATCGGGGGGAAGTCGGGCCGCACCTCGGTCGGCGTGCGATAGGTGCCTGCTTCGGATTTTGCCCGGGTCTCTTCGACCGACGCGCCCTTGAACAAGCGGCGCCCCACCGTCAGCTCATACAGGCACACGCCCAACGAGAAGAGGTCGCTGCGCGGATCGAGGTCCATTTTGTTGAGGGCCTCGGGCGACATGTACGCGAACTTGCCGCGACGCCCGGCCGGGAACGGCCGATCCATCTGGGTCGCGACGCCGAAGTCGAGCAGCTTTGCGGCGCCGTCGAAGCTGACCTGGATGTTATGCGGGCTGATGTCGTGATGCAGAATGCCGAGCAAGCGCCCGTCGACGTCGGGCTTCTCGACGCAGTAATGCAAGCCCTCAGCGACGCATTGAATGACGCGCAGCGCGACGCCCAACGGGATCGGGTTGCGCGCTCGGGCTGCCGCCCCCATGAGCTCGGCTGCCGAGACGCCGTGCACGTACTCCATCGCCATGAAGTACGCGCCGTCTAGTTTACCCAGGTCGTGCAGGCTGATGACGTTGGGGTGATCGAGCAACGCCGTGATGCGGGCTTCGGTCAAAAACAGCCGCTCATAGGCCCGACGACCCCGATGCTCGGGCAGCAGGCGCTTGAGCACGACGAACTTTGCGAACCCGCCGAAGCTCAGTCGGCGCGCAAGAAAGATCTCCGCCATGCCGCCAACGGCGAGCTTCTTCAAGAATACGTAGCGACCGAACTGTGCCTTCATGCCGGCGGGTGAACCTCAACGTCGGGTGTGTCGCGATGACGGCCTTAACCATACCCTGCCCGAAGCCTGCGCGAAAGCCGCGGTTGAGACTCTGCGAAAGCTGCGGTTGAGACTGCCTCGCCGCGCGCGTAGACTGCGCCATCTTCAATTAGGCCGGAGCGCCCGTGCTGCCCAGCGATGATGTACTGCTTGCCGCGATGTCCAAGTCGCCGGCCCCCTTCCGGGGGCTGCTCAAATCGATGTCGATCCCCGAGTCGGAGCGCGCCGCGTTTCGGGCCCAACTGCGGGCCCTGGTGACGGCGGGTCGCGTCGAGCGCCTGCCGGGCAACCGCTACCAGCGCCCCGGCGCGCTGGAACGCGTCACCGGCACGCTGACGATGACCACGCGCGGCTTTGGCTTCGTCAACGCCACCGCCAATAAGAGCGAGGGCGTTTGGGTCGATCGCGCCAACATCGGCGCCGCGATGCACCGCGACACGGTCACTGTGCGCGTGCAATCCAGCGGCAAGGGCCGAACCGAGGGCATCGTCGAAGCGGTCGTAGAGCGCGGCACGAACACCCTGGTGGGCACGTTTCGCGAGTCGGCGAATTCGCGCCTGGTGCACCCGCAAGACGCCCGCCTGCCCGAGCACATCATCGTGGAGCGCCGCGGCGGTGCGCGCGATGGCGACACGGTCGCGGTCGAGATGACGCGCTACCCCGACCACCCCAACGGCGCCGCGGCGCGCGTCATTCGCGTCTTCGGCACCGACAGCGAGGCCGCCCGCGAGACCGAGCTGATCATCTACGACCTGGGGCTGCGCCTGCGCTTCCCCGCCGACGTGACCAGCGACGCCAAGGCGGCGCCGGGTGGCATCTCGATGAGCGAGCTGGAGCGCCGCCAAGATTTGCGCGCGCGCCCGCTTGTGACGGTCGACCCCGAGAGCGCCCGCGACTTCGACGACGCCGTGCACGCCGAAGCGCTGCCCAAGGGCGGATGGCGCGTGACGGTCGCCATCGCCGACGTCAGCCACTTTGTCACCCTGGGCTCCCCCCTCGATCGCGAAGCGCGTGCGCGCGGTACAAGCGTTTACCTGCCCGATCGCGTCATCCCGATGCTGCCCGAGCGGCTGTCGAGCGACCTGTGCAGCCTCAAGCCCGACGAAGATCGCTATGCGATGGTCGTCGAGTTTGATGTGACCGCGCAGGGCGAGCTGACGAAGCCCAAGTTCAGCGAGGCCGTGATTCGCTCGCACGCTCGGTTCACCTACGATCGCGCCGCCGACATGATGGGCATGCGTGGCGGCGAGCCGATGGCCGACGACAGCGCCCAGCATGAGGCCCTGCGCCCGGTGCTCGAGGCCGTACGCGACGCGACGCGAGCCCGCCGCGCCAAGCGCAAACGGCGTGGCTACCTGCTCATCGAGGTCGCCGAGCCGCGCGTCTTCCTCGACGCAGACGGCGACGTCGATGACGTGCGCTCTTCGGAGCGGCACGAAGCCCATATGATGATCGAGGAGGCGATGCTCGCGGCCAACGAGATCGTCGCCCAGCACTTCGTCGACGCCGGCCTGCCGAGCATGTTCCGCGTGCACGACACGCCGCCGCCCGACAACATCGATCGGTTGATGTTGCAGGCCAACGGCCTCGGCGTCTCGACCAAGGGGCTCGCCAAGAAGGTCACCCCGCAGGGCCTCTCGAAGTGGCTCAAGGCGCAGGTCGATCATCCGATGTACCCGCTGCTGTCGCTGATGATCCTGCGCACGATGGCCAAGGCGACCTATGACGCCGACGTCGCGCCGCACTTTGGTCTGGGCGCGCCGGCATACCTGCACTTCACCAGCCCCATTCGGCGCTACCCCGACCTCGAGGTGCATCGCCTGGTCAAGCGCATTTTGATGGGCAAGCCCGTCGAAGACGACGTCGCGCTCGACGCCCTCGCCAACATGAGCGGTCGCCGCGAACGCGTCGCCGTCGACGCCGAGCGTACGGTGCTCGACCTGTACAAGGCGCTCTTCATGCGCGAACGCGTCGGCGAAGAGTTCGACGGCACGATCATCGGCGCGGCCCAACCGGGCGTCTTCGTCAAGCTCGATGAGCACGCTGTCGAAGGCATGGTCTCGGTCGAAGCGATGAAGGGCGACTTCTTCGAGTTGACCCAACAGGGCGACTTCATCGGGCGCCGCACCAAGCAGCGCTACGGCCTCGGCGATCGCCTGCGGATCAAGATCGAGAACGTCGACGTACGCCGCCGCCGAATTGAATTCTCGGTGGTCACCCGCCTGGCGATGCGCGGCCGCTGACGCAGCGCGGCCGCTGACGCAGCGCAGATGTGCGCACCGGCCTGCGACCCTGATCGTCCTGCCCGCCCTCGCGCATCCTGCCGACACCCGCGTATGTTGACGGGTGGCATCTTCTCTCGACTCGCTGGATCGGCTGGGGCTCATCAAGGCCCCGGCCCCGCTGACGGCGCTGCCCGCGCTGGCAGACACGCTGGGTCTGCGCTCGCTCACGCTCAAACGCGATGACCTGCTTGCGGCCCTTGGCGGCGGCACCAAGGTGCGCAAGCTCGACGTGTCGCTGGCCGAGCCGGATCTGCGCACGGCGCCGCGGTGGATATCGGCGGGCGCCATCGGCTCGGGTCATCTGGTCGCTCTGCTCGCCGCCGGTCGCGCGCTGGATCGCCCGGTCGACGCCCATGTCTTCTGGGAGCCGGTCTCGACGGGCGTCACCGAATCCCTCGCCTTTATCGCCAGCTATGCGACGCGCATCATCGCGCACCGCGGGCGCATCGGCATGGCGCTCGCCGCACCGGGGCTGATGATCGGCCGAGGTCGCGGCGCGCTGCCGCCCGGTGGCTCTACGCCGGCGGGGGTGGCCGGCGTGGCCATGGGCGCCCTCGAGATCGCCGCGCAGATCGACGCGGGATCGTTGGCGCGTCCGGATCATGTGCTGGTGCCGCTGGGCTCGGGCGGCGCGACGGCGGGTCTGCGCATCGGCTTCGCGCTGGCGGGGCTGCGTCCGACGATCCACGCGTTCTCAGCCGTCGAGCCTATGTTTGCCGGTCGCGGGCGCCTGGAGCGGTTGTGCCAGGCGACCATTCGCTGGCTCGCCGAGCGCGGTGTCGATGTGCCCACGCTGCCGCCGCTAAAGATTCGGGTCGATCAGGTCGGCGCCGGGTATGCGATCCCGACGGCCGCGGGTCAGGCAGCCCGAGAGGCGATCGCCCGAAAAACCGCCGGTGACTCGGCGCCGGTTGCGCTCGAGGACGTCTACTCAGCGAAGGCGATGGCGGGCCTCATCGACGGACAGGCTGGTCATCGAACGCGGCTGGGCGGTCATGTGCTCTTCTGGGTGACCCCCCGCCGCATGGCGCCCCTGCCGTCGTTGGAAGGCTGGCAACATCGGCTGCCGCGCTGGCTCGTGCGCCGCCTCGACCAGCGACCGTCATATCAGGGGCTGACCCGCCGACGCGCCCTCACGGTGGGCGCGCTGGGCCTGGCCGGCGGGCTGATCGCGGCGCGCACGCTGGGCTATGCGGACTGGCCGGGGTGGACCGGCACCCACCTGGCCCCGTGGGAGGCCCACGTGCTGCGCGCGGCCGGCGAGGTGCTCACGCCCGGCGTGCCGGCCGCCGCGCTCGATGCGCTGCCGGTCGCCGTTGATCGCTATCTGGTGGGCCTGCCGGCCGCGGCGATCCGCGACGTGCACCTGCTGCTCATGTGCATCGAGCACGCCACGCTGCTTCAACTCGACGCGCGCTTCACAGCGCTGGATGTGCCGGCGCGCGCCC
>JBNMOZ010000131.1:0-10968 GCA_051276005.1 Bradymonadia bacterium
TCCACCTCTCAATACCTCTCAAATCACCCGAACCGTCCGCGCGCCGCGTCCCACTGGCCGATCCCCAGACGCACCGCACCATCGCCGCCCAGCCGGACTCGGAGCCACCCTCCTGCCTGGAGAAGATGAGGCAGCCCCCCGAGCCCGACATCGGGGCCGGGCGCTGCTCGGCCGATTGACCTGGCAGGTTGGGCGATCGGCGAAGACGCCGCTCATGGATGGGCATATCTGCACATCTTCGTCATGATCTCGCCGCGCTCATGGCATTTGCGCCTGCTTGAATGCCTCCAATCAGGAGGCTTCATGCTACGACGACCCGCGTTCATCCCCCGCCCAATCGGCATGTATCACCCCGCCCTCAACCGGCTCGCCCGCGCGATACGCGTCGCCGAACGCTTGTGCCTGTGGCAGGTCGACGGACATCGCTACGCCTCGACGCGACAGGTCGAGCGCCTCGACTTTCGGGTCAAGACCCACCAATCCGTGCTGATTCGGCGCCACCCGGGGATCGACCTGACGCTGCAACTCAACAAGGTGCACAACCTCAAGCGCGTCATCGATCGCCTCGATGGCCTGCTCATTCGGCCGGGCGAGACGTTCTCGTTCTGCAAACAGGTGGGTCGCCCGAGCCGCACCCGTGGCTTCGTGCCCGGCATGGAGTTGAGCCGCGGCGTGGCCCAATCGGGCATCGGCGGCGGCATCTGTCAGTCATCCAATCTGATCTTCTGGCTGGCCATGCACAGCGCGCTGACGGTCGTCGAGCGCCACCATCACAGCTTCGATCCGTTCCCCGATCAGGGGCGCGTGCTGCCCTTCGCGAGCGGCGCGACGGTGATGTGGCCGTACCGCGACCTTCGACTGCAAAACCGCACCGACAGCACGTTTCAGCTGCGGTTGTGGCTCGATCAGAAGTGTCTCCGGGGCGACCTGCGCGCCGATCGGCACCAGCCGTTCTCATTCTCGGTGTACGAGGAGGATCATCACTTCGAGCAGGTCGACGGCCAGTGGTGGCGCAGCAACGCGCTGTGGCGGCGACGGATCGACAAGATCACCGGGCAGACCGTCACACGCACCTTCTTGCTGCGCAATCGAGCCGAGGTCAAATACGAGCCGCATCCGGCGCGGGTGCACGCCAAGAGTTCATGCCCCCGCGCGGCTGGCTGACATCGCCGAGGTCTCATCTCGATGCGCGCGCCGCCCGACGCGCACCCGCAGTTTTCGAATGCAGCGAGCACGAGCGCGCTGATAGCGTCTCGCGTATGGGCGATGAACACGTACAGCAGCAGGAGACGACGACGCGGACCGGCACCAGCGAGGTCGGGGCCGCCCCCGCCAGCGACGGGCGGGCCGCGGTTGGACAAAGCGCCGAGCTCGGCGGAGGCGCACCGCCCGGCGGCGATCCCAACCAGCTTGCCTCGCAAGAACTGACCGGCCAGACGTGTGACGCCGGACCCTCGACACTGATGTCGGCCGATCCAGACGTCGACGGACGCACCGTGACCGAGGTTGGTGCTGACGTGCGCGAGCGCGCCGGGCGCTACGCTGAGGCGATCCCGCGGTTCCGCGCGATCTCTGAGAGCACCCAGCGACAAGAAGAGGCGTGGTACGCCGAGATGGGGTTGATCGGGGGCTTCATCGACCTGTTCAACTCCGCCGATCAGACCAACCCCCAACGCTGGGACGCCGTCATGGTCGAATGGGAAGAGGCCGACGGCGCCTTTGCGCGCGCCCTCGCCATCACCGTCAGCGATGATCGTATCAACGACTTCGGGCAGGCCGGCGAAGAGGCCATGGCCGAGTTCGACCAAGCGCTCACTCTCGACCAGCAGCGCCGCGATGAGTTCGCTGCCTATCTGCAGGGGTTTCAGCAGTCTGCGCAGACCGTGCTCACGGTCACCACCATCGTGCGCGACATCAGCTTCGCCGCCGCGGTGGGCATCGCAGTGGTCGTCGCCGCGCCGGTGGTTTTTACCGCAGCTGGGGCCTTCGCGACTGGAACTTTGGGCCTGGGCGCGACCGGTTCGACGCTCTTTGCCGGCGGCGCCACCGCGACCTCGATGGGCCTGATCGGCTCGACGATCGAAGGCAGCGGACAGGCTGTGGGCGCGCTCGTCTTCGAAGCCACCGACCTGCTGTACGACCTGATGGACGAGAACACGACCTGGGAAGAGGCCATCGATGGCTTCGACTGGGGGCTCATCGCTGACCAAGGCTGGGAGGGCGTCAAGCGCGGGTTCGTCGACGGTGTCCTCGCCTACGCCGGGATGGGCTTTGAGCGCGTGCTGCACGGCGGCGCCAGCGTGATGCTCAATCGGGTGCTGGGCGAGGCCGGCGAGACCATGCTGGCGACCATGCTGCGCCACGCCATGACCCGAGCCATGGCCAGCGGCGCGAGCGGCGGCGTGATCGGGGCCCTCGACGCCGGCATCAAGACGGCCATGGCGGGCGGCGACATCGGCGCGATTGGGCAGGCGATGCAGGACGGCTTCGTGATGGGGGCTGTCGTTGGCACGGTGCTCGGCGGCGCGGGCGGCGCGCTTGAAGGTCGTGGCATCGCGCAGGTGCGTACCGAGGTCGACGCGCTCGAAATGCTGCTGCGCGACGATCCGGCCGCGTTCGCCCAGCGCTTTGACGAGTTGGTTGAAGGCATGGACGACGCCCAACGCGCGGCGTTCCGCCAAGAGGTCCAGGGCCGGCGATTCGTCGACGACGTGCACTACCAAGAGGCCGCTGGCGCCCACGCGGCGGGCGAATCGTCGGTGGTGCCCGAGCACCGCTATGGCGAGACGGAGTTCAACGACTGGGACGCCGCCTCGAGCCAAGTCAGCGAGCACGCCCAGAGCGCGAACCCGCTGACCTCGACCGACCTGGAGCAAGCGCACGCCACCGCCGCGCGGAACGTGACCGACACGGCGGGCTCCGTGCGCACTCAAGACGTCATCGGAGCCGGCGGCGTGGGCCATCAACGCATGTGGACCGCCCTGACCCCGCAGCAACTCGCGATCCTCGATTCGAACCCGCATATCACTCTGCTGCACCGCGGCGTGGTGGACGGCGCCCTCGACGAGGGGCAGCTGGCCCGAGGCATGGAGACGGCGATCATCCAATATCCGCCTGCCAATGAGGTGGGCGGTAAGCTTGACGACTTCTTCGTTTGGTACACCCGCACCGCAGGCACGAGGGATGCCGTCGACTTCGCGGCCGAAGCACAGCGGCGGCTCGTTTCGATTCACCCCTTTGCCGACGGCAACGGGCGCGTCAGCCGGCTGGTCATGGATCACGCCTTGGAGAGCCAGGGTTTGCCCCCACCGCTGCTGCGCGATCCCAACCTGGACTATATGGTCAGCCCCGCGGTGTGGTCGGGCGAAGTGCGCGCTGGCATCATGGAGACCTATCGCACCGCGGCGCGCCACGTCGGCCTGTTCAACGCCGCGTTGAGCGTCGGACGCCCCGCCGAGATCGCCCTGCGCTGGGGCGCGATTCTTGGCCTGACGAGCGAGTCACCCCAGCAGGTCAGCGATCGGGTGTATGCCGAGTAGTCGACCAGCACCACCGCGGGGTGCTCTGGCGCCGATCGTTGATGACTGGTTGCGCGGCGACGCCAAGGCCCTGCTGACGTGGCTCGATGGGCTCGACGCGCATCCGCTCTGGGCCGTCGAGCGCATGTGGTGGGAGCTGTCGACCGCGCTGGGCACCGTCATCGAGCCGCCGCATGTGTGTCAGGGCGATCGCCCGTTGACGCAGACCCTCGCGTTCGCGCCGCCGCTGATGACGGGGGGCGCGCCGCAACGCCTCGTCGATGCGGATCAGACCGCGCGCGCATGGATGGCCCGGGCGCAAGGCCCGCCGACCCGCACCCGTCATCGCCTGGCCATGCGCGAGACGCAGGTCGAGTTTCTGGCCGACGCCCACCCGACCCCCGACGACGCCTTCGCGCTGCTGCGTCACCACACCGATGACCCCGTCGACTTCTTGGCCGGGCGCCCCCTCGTGGGTCCCCTGTTTGGCGCGCTGAGCCCTTGGCATCTGGCCACCGAGTTGCAGCATCTCGCGCCGGCGTTGACCGACCCCGCGGCGTTCGACGCGCACCTGCTGGCCGGCCTGAAGTCGACCTCTTTGCCCCGCCATGACTTGAGTTGGCGCCTGCTGCGCTTGCCACGGTAGCGACGCCGCAGTCATCCAGGTGCGACCGACATCACAGGCGGGCTACTCGCCGGCCGCGACGCCCGGGCAGCCTTCATCACCGATAGGGTCAGGCAGCTTCGGGGTCAAGTCACCACAATTAATACTCGCAGGGATCAATTGTGGGGACTTGACCCCCTGTTTCATCGGCACGTGGAAGCGGGGGCTGATTCCAGCCATTTCCCCAGTTGCCCATCTTGCACCTCCCACCCACTGCCGCGTTTATGCCGCACAGCATCCAACCATGTAGCGTCGGCTACAAGCGAGCAATGAGAACCAACTCGTTGCGCCAGACAGCGGACACTCTCCCCCGCCAATCGGCGTCGCGTCGAAGCCCGGATCACTGCACCGGATCGACCAGCCGGTCCACGTCGGCGATGCGCTGAACGGGCTCGCCGGCGTGCGTCCACTCGACCCAGCAGATGCGGTACCGCGCGAAGCTGCCCGCCTGCTGGCCCTCGACGACGAAGCAGTCGTAGTTGGGATGCCCGATCATCTGGGTGACCTTCGCGTCGACAAGGTGCCCCAACCCCTCGCGATCGGTGCTGTTGAAGGCGTAGCGCTGAAATGCGGCGTCGACCCGATCGGGCGCCGCCAACTCCGCGAGGAACGCCTTGATGGGGTGCTCAGGCGGCGGGTCAGGCTTGGCCGTCGAGCAGGCCCCCAAGGCGAAGACGAGCAGGGTGGAGCATCGGAGCATCGTCGGGTCTCTCAAGGCACGGATGGTGTCGTCGAATGCGAGTCAGGCGTCGATCAGTACTTGGCCAACCGTAGCGCAGCCCTTTCGCGAAAGGCACATCCGGCTGCTGATCGATTCCCCCGTGACGGCGCGCAGCGGGTCGGGCAAGGTACCCTCCGATCCGTCCTGCGAGGTGTTCATGGCTGCTGATCCGTCGTCTTTCGTTCATCTGCATCTGCGCAGCCAGTACAGCCTGCTGGACGGCGCGATTCGTCTCAAAGACCTGATGAAGCGCGTGCCGGCGTACGGCATGGACACCGTCGCGATCACCGATCGCGGGCAGATGTGCTGCGCGGTCGACTTTCAGAAGAAGGCCAAAAAGGCCGGCATCAAGCCCATCTTCGGCGTCGACCTGCCCTTCGTGGCGACGGGCTCACGCTTTGATCGGCCGCCCAAGCCCGACACGCGCCAGCTGGTGCTCCTCGCGCGCGACCAAGCCGGCTACGCGAACCTGCGCGAGCTGGTCACGATGGCCTGGCTCGAGGGCAACCATCAGGGGCCGCAAGCCGACATGGAGTTGCTGCAGAAGCACCATGGCGGGCTCATCGGCATGTCGGGCGGGATCGACGGCGCCATCGCGCAGCTGATCTTGACCGGCCAAATGGCCCACGCCCAGCAGCTCGCCTCGGACTACAAGAGCATCTTCGAGCCCGGCGCGTTCTTCCTCGAGGTGCTGGCCACCAAGACGCCGCGTCAAATTCAGGTGAACACGGCGCTGCGCGAGATCGGCACCGCCCTCGACATCCCGCTGGTGGCGAGCAACGACTGCAAGTACTTGGATCGCAACGAGGCCCGCGCCCACGAGGTGCTCGAGTGCATCCGGCTCGGCTACACCTTCGACAGCCGCAAGCGCCCCGAAGCGGAGACCGATCAGTACTACTTCAAGCAGCCCGCCGAGATGGCCGACGTGCTGGGCGACGACTTCGCCGACGCCCTGGAGAACACCCGCAAGATCGCCGACATGTGCACGCTGGAGCTCACGCTCGGCAAGATCTTCCTGCCCACGTTCGAGGTGCCCAAAGAGCATGACATCGAGTCGTACCTGCGGCACTGCTCGCAGACGGGCCTCGAAGAGCGCTACGCCGAGTTCGACCGCGACGGCCTGACGTACGAGAAGCCCGAGTACCAGGACCGCCTCGAGATCGAGCTGGACATCATCGAGCAGATGGGCTTCCCCGGGTACTTCCTCATCGTGATGGACTTCATCATCTGGGCGAAGAACCAAGACATCCCGGTGGGGCCCGGCCGTGGCTCAGGTGCCGGCTCGCTGGTGGCCTACGCGCTGCGCATCACCGACATCGATCCCCTGCCCTACGGCCTGCTCTTCGAGCGGTTCCTCAACCCCGAGCGCGTCTCGATGCCCGACTTCGACATCGACTTCTGCATGAACCGGCGCACCGAGGTGATCCAGTACGTCACCGACAAGTACGGCGCGAAGAACGTGGGCCAGATCGCCACCTACGGCAGCCTCAAGGCCAAGGGCGTCATCAAAGACGTCGGCCGCGTGATGGGGCTCAGCTACGGCGAGACCGATCGGCTGTCGAAGATGGTGCCCGACGTGCTCGGCATCACCCTCGACGAGGCGCTGGCCCAAGAGCAGAAGCTGCGCGATCTGGCGGCTGAAGATCCCAAGATCAAGGACCTGCTCGACGTCGCCCGCAGCCTCGAGGGCCTGCATCGCAACTTCGGCATGCACGCCGCCGGCGTGGTGATCGGCGACGAGCCGCTGTGGGAGTACTGCCCGCTCTTCTTGGGCGCCAACGACGAACGCGTCACCCAGTTCGCCAAGGACGAGGTCGAAGAGGCCGGGCTGGTCAAGTTCGACTTCTTGGGCCTCAAGACGCTGACGGTCATCGACGTGGCCGTGCGCATGATCAACCGCACCCTGCCTGCCGATAAGCAGATCGACATGGCGCGCCTGCCGCTCACCGACAAGAAGGTCTATGCGCTGATCGGGCGCGGCGACACCGAGGGCGTGTTTCAGCTCGAGTCGAGCGGCTTTCAAGAGATGCTCAAGAAGCTCAAGCCCGACTGCTTCGAAGACATCGTCGCGGCCGTGGCGCTGTATCGACCCGGCCCGATGGGCTCGGGCATGCACCTCGACTTCATCGACCGCAAGCACGGCAAGCAAGAGGTCAGCTACCCGCACGAGTGCCTGATCCCGGTGCTCGACGACACCTATGGCGTCATCGTCTACCAAGAGCAGGTGATGCAGATCGCCCAGATCATGGCGGGCTACAGCCTGGGCGGGGCCGACCTGCTGCGCCGCGCGATGGGCAAGAAGAAGATGGACGTCATGGCCGCACAGCGCATCGTGTTCTGCGATGGCGCCGTGGCCAATGACGTGCCCAAGAAGACGGCCACCGAGGTCTTCGACCTCATGGAGACCTTCGCGCAGTACGGCTTCAACAAGTCGCACTCGGCGGCCTACGCGCTGCTCACCTATCACACCGCCTGGCTCAAGGCGCACCACCCGGTGGAGTTCACCGCCAGCCTGCTGACGAACGACCGCGACAACGCCGACAAGGTCAGCAAGATCATCCGCAACTCGCAGCGCACCGGCGTCGAGGTCTTGCCGCCCGACGTGAACCGCTCGGGCATCGACTTCGACGCGATCATCGACACCGACGGCGTCAAGCGCGTGCTCTTCGGCATGGCGGGCGTCAAGGGCGTAGGCGGCAGCGCGGTGGAGGCCATCGTCGAAGGTCGAGAGGACGGGCCCTTCACCAGCCTGTTCGACTTCTGCGAGCGGGTCGATCTGCGCCGCGCCAACAAGAAGACCCTCGAAGCGCTGGTGCGCGCCGGGGCGTTGGACAGCTTCAACCACCCGCGCGCCCGCCTCGAAGCCGCGCTCGAGACCGCCGTCGGGCGCGGACAGAGCACGCAACGCGACAAGGAGAGCGGCCAGGGCGACATGTTCGGCATGTTCAGTAGCGGTCACAGCAGCAGCGTGGCCGCGGCCTCAACGACCCCCGCCGACGACGCCTTCCCCCCCGAGATCGCGGCCATCGAAGAGTGGCCCGAGCAAGACCTCCTCGCGCATGAGAAGGCCGTGCTCGGCTTCTATGTGTCAGGCCACCCGCTCGACCGGTTCAAAGAGGTCATTCGCCGCTCGAACACTACCTCGATCGAGAGCCTGGAGAGCCGCGACGAGCGCCATCCGGTGACCCTGGGCGGCATCATCAACAGCATCCGCGTGCGGCCCTTCAAGAGCGGCAACGGGCGCATGGCGATCATGCTCGTCGAGGACGCCACCGGCAGCATCGAGATGATCGCGATGGGCGACGTCTTCGACAAACACGAAGAGCTGCTCACCTCGGGTCAGCCCATGTTGCTCACCGGCAACCTGCGCAAGTCCAGCGACGACGACGGCAACGTCTCGATTAGCATCCGATTGGGCGAGCGCCGCCGCCGCGGCGAGCCGGCGTCTGACAAGATCTTCGTGCAGCTTCTCGATGACGTGCGCGCGGTGACGAGCAAGGAGTACCGCGTGTCGGTGCGCATGGGCGAGTTGACGCCCGAGCAGATGGTGCAAGGCCTGGAGCGATTCAAGGCGCTCGTGAAGTCCAGCGATCACGCGGGCAAGGCGCCCGTAGCGCTGACCATCATCACCGAGGATGAGTGTTCGGTGCGCATGTCGGTGCCGGCCAGCGTGCGCCCCAGCGACGATCTGGCCGACCAGATCAACAACGCCTTTCGCCAAGCCGCGTCGGTGCGGACCGCCTGAGGCCTAGCGCGCCGGCGCGTCGATGCGAATCAGACGCAGGCTTGGCGCCTCACCCCGCGTGTGGATCCAAACCCGACCAGCGCCCGCTGGCCCTTCGAGCTGCACCACCTCGTATCGCCCTGCCAGCGTGCCCAACGGCGCCAGCGTCTTCGCATCGAAGGCCTGCAGCGTCTCGGCGGTGCTGGCCAAGACCACCGTCTCGCCCCGGGTGAGCGTCGAATGCGCCGCGACCGTCGCCTGAGACAGCAGCCGACCGGCCGCCGTGAACCGAAAAAGCCGGGTCCCGCTGACCATCCAAATTTCACCGTCCGCTGCGCGTTCGATATGCGCGGCTTCGCCGAGCGGCATCGTCGTCACCACCGCGCCCGTGCGATCGTCCAACAGGCGCAGCATGGGCGCCTCGCGCAGCCCAACGCCGCCCGGATGATCCAACGCACCGAGGGGCAAGACGGCGTCGCCGCTCTTCGCGACCGACCACCGCGGCTTGCCCGTCTTCGTGTCGAGCGCCATCGCCGTCTCATGGGTCGCGACGAAGATCGCGCCCGCGCCCAGCGCTGCGATCCAGACGTTCTTTGAGGGCCCTTCGCTTGTCTTTGATGGCGGCATCTGCCAGCGCGTCCGCCCCGACTTGACCTCGAACATCGCCAGCCGACCGCGGGCGTCCGCCGTCCAAAACCCCTGTGCGTCCGGCAGGATCCCCGCGCCATTCACGTCGGTCGCGGGGCCTGTGTTCGGGCTCGGATGCCGCCAGACCTCGCGCCCGCGCTTGGCGCTGACGGCGACCAGCGTTTGCGACCAGACGCGCCGCTTGCCGCGATGACCGGCAGGCTGCGGCGTCGGCACGCTCGCGATCTGCAATCCCTGCGCGCGCCCGATCAGCCGGCCGCTCGACCCCCAGCAGCCGCATTTGCTCTGGCCGCCCCCATACGGCGTGCGGCATTGCCGAAAGTAATCGTGGCGCTTGCCCACCGGTGTCGCGTTCGCCCGCGCGAATTGGAAGCTGCACGGGCAGCCGTACGCCAGCGCACCGGCGGTCTCATTGAGCCAACATCCGGGCTGCGCCGACGTGCCGATGGCCGGCGCCGTCTGCCACGGGGTCGTCCTTCCGGTCTTCATTCGCAGCCGCGCCACTTGGGGGCCCGCGACGAGAAAGAGCGCGTCACGCCAGACTTGCAGCGCCTGTACGCCGGCCGCCGTCTTCTGGTATTCCCGGCGCCAGCGCGGCGCACCGCTCATCTCGACGGCCGAGACATGCAAGAGGTCGCCGCTGAGCATCACAACGGCGTCGGCATGCGCGATCGCCTGCACCGCGGGGCTGTGGGCGATCGTTGACCAGCCGGGCGGCAGGCTCAACAGGGCGAACAGTATAGGCACGCTCATCGGTTCACTGTAGCCGGTCGACGGTGCGCGCGCACCGCTCTGTCGTTGTTGTTCAGGCGAGCCATCCGTTAGAGTCGGCGCGAATTTGCGTCGGTTCGCGGTCGCGGTGATCGTATTCGACACACTGAGCTTAATGCGTCCGGGGGAACAATGATAAACAAGGCAGCATGGGTCGCGCTTCTGGTGGCGGCCTTGACGTTCGGCTGTGGCGACACCGACGAGACCAGCGGCGCGGGCGGCGGTGCAGACGCCGGCATGGGCGGTGAAGGCGGCGTCGGCGGCGAAGGCGGCGAAGGCGGCCAAGGCGGCCAAGGCGGCGCGGTGGGCGGCGAAGGCGGCGAGGGCGGCGAGGGCGGCGAAGGCGGCGTCATGCGCTTGCCCGTCTGCAGCGACGGCATCGACAACGACGGTGACGGCCAGACCGACCTCGACGACGTGGGCTGTGAAGGCCCCGACGACGAAGACGAGACCAACGCCTCCGAATGCGAAGACGGCGTCGACAACGACCAGGACGGCTTCGTCGACTTCCCCGAGGACCCGGGCTGCGGCTCGGTCTTCGACGATGACGAGTTCAACGTGCCGCCGCCCCCCGAGTGCGCCGACGGCATCGACAACGATCGCGACGGCTTCGTCGACGACGAAGATCCCGGCTGCAGCTCACCGGCTGACCCCCGCGAAGCGCAGAACCCTGACGATCCGCTGCCGCAGTGCTCGGACGGCATCGACAACGATGACGACGGCGTCACCGACTTCCCCGAGGAGCAGGGTTGCGGCGCGGCCGGCGACAACGACGAGACCGACCCGCCCAACCCCCCGCAATGCGCCAACGGCGTCGACGACGACGCTGACGAGATCATCGACTACCCGTTGGATCCGGGCTGCTCTGGCGCCGGCGATCGCGACGAGGCCGACAAGCCCATCCGCCCGGCCTGCGCCGACG
>JBNMOZ010000132.1:0-10921 GCA_051276005.1 Bradymonadia bacterium
TGGTCAACGCCATTCACGCGATGCACGCCGGCACCGCGAAGGTCTTCGTGGCCATGGGTGGCAACTTTCACAGCGCGACGCCCGACACCCACTACACGGCCGAGGCCCTGCGTCGCTGCGGGCTGACGGTACAGATCAGCACCAAGCTCAACCGCAGCCACCTGGTCACCGGGGCCGAGGCGCTGATCCTGCCCTGCTTGGGGCGCACCGAGCGCGACAATCAGGCCGATGGACCGCAGTTCGTGACGGTCGAGAACTCGATGAGCATCGTGCATCGCTCAACCGGCAAGCGCGCCCCGGCGAGCCCGATGCTGCGCAGCGAGCCCGCGATCGTGGCGGGCATGGCGACGGCGACGCTGGGCGACGGCACCTGGTGGACCGATCGGGTGGCCGACTACGATCGCGTGCGCGACGACATCGAGGCGGTGATCCCGGGCTTCGACGACTACAACAAACGCGTACGCGAGCCGGGCGGCTTCTTGCTGCCCAACGGCCCCCGCGAGCGGCGCTGGACCACGCCCAGCGGCAAGGCGCACTTCAGCGTCACCCCCCTGCCCGCCCATGATCTCGCCGCTGGCCAGTTCTTGATGATCACCGTGCGCAGCCACGATCAGTACAACACGACCATCTACGGGCTCGACGATCGCTACCGCGGCATCTACGGCGAGCGGCGCGTGGTGATGATGCACCCCGACGACATCGCCGCGGCCGGGCTCGTCGAAGGGCAAGTGGTTGATCTGACCAGCCACTTCGAAGGCGAGACCCGCGACGCGCCCCGCTTCATCGTGATGCGCCAGTCGTTGCCGCGCCGCTGCGTCGCGACCTATTTTCCCGAGGCCAACGTGCTCGTACCTGCGCGGCACACCGCGCGCATCAGCAATACGCCGGCGTCGAAGTCGGTGGTGGTGACGGTGCGACCGACGACCGTCGAGGCCTGACGACAGCTGTCGGGGCCGGCGCTCGACCGTTGGCGCAAATGGCCCATTCTTTGTCGTCGTTCGCCATCCAAACGGGCCCCGCAGAGGCCTACCGTATCGCCGTGGAGTGTTTGCGTGTCACCGACCTCAGCGGTCGTCGGCGCGCACTGAAGCAACGACGCGCGGAGGCGGGTATGAGAAGCATGTGGTTTGGGGTGCTGGTCACTTTGGCGGCTTTCGGCTGCGAGGTCTCGTCAGACGACGAGGTCAACCCGATCTTGATCGACGGCCGCTTTGACGCGGGCGCAGGCGGTGCTGGCGGCATGGGCGGCGAAGGCGGTGTGGGCGGCGCCGGCGGCATGGGCGGCGAAGGCGGCGCTGGCGGCATGGGCGGCGCTGGCGGCATGGGCGGCGCGGGCGGCGGCGCCGGCGGCATGGGCGGCATGGGCGGCGAAGGCGGCGTGGCCTGCACGCCGGACTGCACCGATCGCGCCTGTGGCCCGGACGGCTGCGGGGGCGACTGCGGCGCGGGGTGCGTGGCCGACGAGGTCTGCGACGCGGGCCGATGCGTCCGAGGCGAATGCTCAGGGGGCACATTCGAATGCGACGGCCTCTGCAGCGCGCTCATCGACGACGCCGACAACTGCGGCAGCTGCGGCGAGTCGTGCGCCCGCTTTGACGGCACCCTGACGCAATGCATCGACGCGCAGTGCTACCTCAACTGTCCAGGCCTTGAGGGCGTCGCCCAGAAC
Organism: Bradymonadia bacterium; assembly: GCA_051276005.1. Lineage (GTDB taxonomy): Bacteria > Myxococcota_A > Bradymonadia > UBA7976 > UBA1532 > JBNMOZ01. The sequence continues at coordinate 1,670 of JBNMOZ010000132.1, forward strand.
GTCGACTTCGGCAGCGATCCGAACAACTGCGGGGCGTGCGGCAACGTATGCGCCGCACCCGATGGCTTCTCGCGATGCGTCGAGGGCGCCTGTCTTTGTCCCTTGCACAGAGGCGGCCGCCTGCGTGATGGCGCGGTCTGCGGCGGCACCTGCCAGATGCAAGGCGCCAACTGCGCCGACGGGTGCTGCCCGGATCTGGGCGCCGGCGCAGTGCGCATGGGACCGTTAGCAGAAGAGGAAGAGGGCGTCGCGACGCTCAATGTCGACGCGGTGACGGACCTGCGCGTCCGCGTGGGCGATGGCGCGCGCTGCCCGGACGCCTGGGTCTATATCAACCTACGGCCCGATCCTGTGGAGAGCACCTACGTCCGCAGCTACCAATCGGAACGAGCGCCCCCTGAGATGAGCCTCTGGCCGAGCGACGAGATCGGCGCCCAATTCGTGTTGACGCACTTCTTCAACACCGAGGAGACCGGCTGCGACGTGCTCCTGCGCCTGCTGCAGCGGGGTGAGCACACGATCCGCGTGGTCGCTCGGGAGGCCATCGCAGACCTGAGGGTGTCGGCCGAACGCCGAGCCCCCGACATGCTCGTCGGCGCCGGTCCCTTCGAGGCCTACCATCCGACCGAGTCGTGGCAGCGCGTGCTGGATGTTCCACGCGACATTGACGCGTGGGTCTACTTCAGCGCCGAGCGCAATCGCTGTCATATGCTGCGCATCTTCGACGAGGCCGGGCAGTTCGTCGCAGAGGGCCGAGCCTGCAACAACGATCCGACGTTGGGCGACCCGCCGGTACTGCGAACGCGACTGTCGCGGGGCCGCTATATCGTCGAGACCGACATCTCTGGCCGTGACCGGGACTCAACACTGTGGGTGCTCGAAGGCGCGCCTGTCCCGGAGGGTGCGATCACCGAGCCGGGCACATACGCGGGGACCGGCTTGGTGACGTTGTTCTTCCCTGATGGCGGCAACTACCTCATTCGCACACGCGGCGACGACCCGGGCTGCCAAAACGAAGAGACCCGGATCACCCTCGAAAGCGACCGGGCCACCTGGGACAACAATGGGGTTGATCCGCTGACGGACTGCTCGATGGTCTACGCCTCGTTTCTTCCGAATCGGGCATACACGTTGAACATTGAACAGCCCGATCGGCAGCGCGCCGACTACGACACCATCATCAGCCCGCTTGCTGGGCGCGCGCCGCCGATCGCGGGTCCGGGTCAACAGCAACTGCGGCTGGGCGAGCACGAAGTGGAGCGCATCAACCTGCGCTTCCCTGCCGGCGGCGAGTACACGCTGACCACCGTCGACGGCGACGGCGATCAGTGCTTCAACCGAACGACGCTGGAGTTGGCGTGGACCGGGGACCAGATCGCCCAGCCGGTCGAGGTCGACCTCGACATGAATCGCGCCAACGCCTTCTGCTCGCGCATCGTCTACAACTTTCAACCCGGCGTTGACTATGTGCTCCTGGTGCGCGGTCGCGGCTGGCATGCGGTCGCCAACACCGTTCTGCTGATCGAGGGCGCTGAGCAACCCGATCCCGATCCGCCCCAGCCCGAGCCCGAGCCCGAGCCCGGTCCGCGACCGGTGATCAACGGGGTCGGCGTCTACAACCGGCCTGCGCTCCCCGCGGGCGGAGAAGACATCTTCGATGTGCGCGTGGACGAAGAGATGGTCGTCACCGTGCACACGGCTGGCCCCAACGACGGGCCGTGTCCCGGCGACACATTGATGGCGGTCGGCTTCAATGGCGAATTGCTCGAGTTCAACGACGATGACCCGAGCGGCGAATCGCTGTGCTCGCGCTTCACCGTGCGCTTCGCGCCGGACTTCGTGCCGACGTTGCACGTGGCGGGCTACGAGAACGGTCCAGTGCCCGCCTACTCCATCGTCATCGAAAGATGAGGCACCCTCAGCCGCGCGCCCTGATCATCGGCAGATGCGGGATGCCGTCTTCCAGGTAGCCGGCGCCCGACGTCACGAAGCCCAGCCGGCCGTACCAGTCTTCCAAATAGGCCTGCGCCGAGATCTTGATCGGTTCGGGGCCCAGCGCCTCTGCCCGGCGGATGCCTTCGCGCATCAAGTCGGCGCCCAACCCGGTGCCGCGAGCCTGGGGCGCGACCACCACCCGGCCGATCGCCTGTTTGTCGGGGTAGACGAGGTCGGGCGGCAGCACCCGCAGATACGCGACCAGCGTCGCCCCCCGCCAGCCCAGCAGATGCCACGCCTGCAGGTCGAGGCCATCGCAGTCCAGGTAGGCGCAGTTCTGCTCGACGACGAAGACGGCTTCGCGCAGCGCGACGACGCGATACAGCGCGGGCGCGTCGAGGCCAGAGAAACGGGTCCAATGCCAGCGAGTCGGTTGCATGCGCCCAGTTCAGCCGCTGGACGCCCTGGGGTCAACGCTCTTGGCGAGCGACGATCTGCGGCGATCTACGCCCGGCGGTTGTGTTTGGGCGGCGACCGCTTGAATATGGCGCCATGACGACAGCAAACCTGACCCGCAACGATCCGTGTCACTGCGGCAGCGGCAAGAAGTACAAGAAGTGCCACCTCGACGCCGATGAGGCGACCGGGCGCGCCAAACGTGCCGAGGCGAAGGCCGCCGACGACGCGTTCATCCCCCGCATGGAGGAGACGCCGGGCAAGCCCCTGGGCGCCGGCTACTGGAGCCTCGCGCTCCTGGGCGTCGCCATCGCCGTGGCGGTCAGCTTCTCGAAGGGCATGTCGGGCGCGCTCATCGTCGTCGCGGCCTGGACGCTGGGTATGGTCGCCTGGGCTGTGCTGCGCGATCCGCCGCCGCCCAAGCTCGACGCCGGCAACCCCGCCGCCCTCGACTTTGGCACCGCGCAGAACAAGCAGACGGCCGACCAGTCGCGACAGGTCGCCGCCGCCGAGCAGGCCGCCAAGGACCTGCAGCAGCGCGGTTCACGGCGTCAACGGCGCCAGCGCCCGCGCTGATCCGCTCTCAAGCCCAGGCCCGCCTTCGAGGCCTGCTTCGCCCTCAAGCCCAGGCCCGCCTTCGAGGCCTGATCTGCCCTCATGCTCAGGCACCCCTTCGCGCCCAATCGCCTGTTGCCGCCAGTACGCGCGGTCCACCGGCCAGGCGCCGCCCGCCGCAACACCATCTTGCGCGTCGCGCTCTTCAGAGGGCGCAGCCCGCCCGCGCCCGTCTTGATCGTGTCCAACGTCGCGGCCATGGGATCTTCTGCCAGTCTGATCGAAGCCGGCCGTAAGCATGCGCGATCTGACTGTTTGGTGTACACCCATCAGCAGTGCACGCGGCCGCCAGTCTCGCCATGACCGCGGCAGCCAGCCGCCCGACAATCGAAGGGAGCGCAGCGTGAAGACCGCCCTGCTCATACTGCTCAGCGTCGCCGCGACCGCGGCCGGTGCACGGGTCTCGGTGCCCCTGCCTTTTGGCGAAGCCCCGATGACCTTGCAGACCCTGGTGGTCTGTTTCACGGCGCTGGCGTTGCCTGTCTGGCCAGCCGCGGTGGCGATGCTGCTGTACGTGGGCTTGGGGGTGGCCGGCGTCCCGATCTTCGCGAGCGGCGCCGCCGGCGTCGAGGTGCTGCAGGGCCCGAGCGGGGGCTATCTGGTGGGCTTCGTGGTGGCGGTGCCCGTCGCGGCGCTGTTCAAGATGATCTTCGCGGGCGATCGGATGTTCACCCAGATGCTCTTCGGGGCGCTCTTCGCCCACGCTGCTATTCTGGCGCTGGGCGCGGTCTGGCTGCATTACGGGCTCGACCGCACCTGGTTCACCACGTTGGACCGCGGGGTGTGGCCCTTCACGCTGGGCGCGGTGCTCAAGAGCGTCGTGGCGGCGGGCGCGGCGACCTGGGTCACGGCTTCGAAGAAATAGCCCGAATCGACGCGACCTCGGCGTCGGTCAGGGGGCGCAGCGCCTCTTCGGCCAGGTCACCGAGGTGAATCGGCCCGAACGCCATGCGATGCAGCTGCGCCACGGGCGCGCCGGCGTTGTTGAGCAAGCGCCGCACCATCCGATGCTTGCCCTCATGCACGGTGACCTGCACAGCGTTGCCCACCACGCTGTCGACCTGCGCGGTGAAGGTGCCCAGCGACGTCTCCACCCCAGCAGCGAGCCGCTCGGCCAGATCGGGCGGCGGCGTGTTGCTGATGGTCGCGCGATATGTGCGCGGCATGGCGCGACGCGGATGCAGCAGCCATTGCGTCAACTGCCCGTCCGCGCTGAACAACAGCAGCCCCGTGGTCTCGAGATCGAGCCGACCCACAGCATGAAACCGCTCGCGCCATTCGAACGGCAGGGCCTCGGCCAGAGTGCGGCGGCCCCAGGGATCGCGGGTCGTGCTGACGACACCGTCGGGCTTGTGCCAGGCCAGCATGAGCGGCGGCGCGATGAGCGGCTCACCATCGACCATCAACGTGACGCGCGGATTGATACGCGCGTCGGCCTGCCGCTGAACGACGCCGTCGATCAGCACCTTGCCGTGCTTGATCAGGCGCCGCGCACCCTTGCGAGAGACCGTGCTGCGATCACAGATCAGCTTGTCGAGGCGCTGCGGCTTCTCGGTCACGGGGGTCTCGGTCATTGGGATCTCGGTCACTGGGATCTCGCTCACTGGGATCTCGCTCACTGGGCCATCCAGACTTGAAAGCGGCCGTCTTCGGCGACGCTGCGCACGTCGAACAGGCCCGCCTCATGGAAGAGTCGCTTCACCGGGACCTGACGCTGCACCACCAGCCAGAGCGCGCCGCCATCGTGCAGACGCTTCGCGCCCTCTTCGATCAGCGCGGTCAACGCCCCGAAGTCCTCGGACTTGCCGTGATGGATGGGGGGGTTGCTGACGATCCAGTCGTACTTCGTCATGGTCGCGGCGCGCCACGCGTCGCTGGCGATTCGACGCGCGCCCGGCACGTTATGAACAGCTGCCGCGAGCGCGACAGCGTCGGCGTCGAGCAAGTCGACGCTGATGCTGGCCTCGCGGGCCCTCAACTCGGCCGCGATCACGCCGGTGCCGCAGGCAAAATCGAGGACGCGCGCGCTGGGGTTCGGGGTGGGCAAGGCGTCGAGCAGCATGCGCGTACCGGCATCGAGGCCGCCCTTGGCGAAGACCCCAGGATAGCTGAGCCACGGCCGCTTGCCGGACGGCAAAGCGAGCGTCGACGTCTGCGCCCAGTCTTCAAGCGCGCCGCGCACCGCCACCGCGTCGACGCCGGTGCCCGCGCCGCGGCCAACCAGCATTCGGCAGTGCCGCTTGATAGCGACCGTGTCAACGCGGGGGAACAGCTCGTCGAGCACTTTGGGGATCGAGCGGATGCCCTCGTCTTTAGACCCGTACACATACACCGGGCCGTCTCCCACGACAGACGCGGCGGCGTGCATGGCGAACCGCAGCGCGGCTTTGGCCTTGGGCAGTCGAATGACGGCGGCGTCGGCCTTGCCAGTCGGCCATGGCGTGCCCGTCTGCTCGCCGCGACACCAGCGCGACCAGACGCGCGGCTGCCAGCCTTTCTCGCGGGCTGCGCTGCTCAAGACGCCAGCGTCGTCGCCGACAATCAGCAAGGTGCCCTCGCCGGGTGGCAAGGTTTCGGTGGCCATCATGCCAACGCGCAGCGATCGACCGTCGCCACGAGACGCGAGCCGGGGTGTTCTTCGGTGTGTCATCGTGCGCAGCATCTACGCCATGCCCCTGATTCTCAAGGCAGATTCTCGGCTTTGTGACTACATGTGGAGAAAATGGTGACGCAAACTGCCCCATGAGGTAGTTTTACCCACCTGAACATCCGAGTATCATCAAGGACCAACTTCGCGTGAACGGACGCGCGCGAAGCAAACGGTCTCCAGGGGAAAACATGAATATGACCTTCAACGCCCGTCGCGCGGCGACATGGCTGGGCGCGGGCATGATGCTGCTCGCCAGCTCGGCCGTCGCTCAGGAATGCGCCGACGGCTTTGGCGACGTCTGTGACGATTGCTCGGCCAACCTGCCCCACGCGGCTACCGTGCCCTGGATTGCGGCCTCGCCGAGGGTCCCCCACGACATCATCGGCGGCGTCGAGGTGGTCCTCAAGGGCGCCGAGATTCTGCCGCGCGTCGGTGACTACCGCGGCGCGACCTATCGCTGGAGCTACGGCGACGGCACGGTCGACGACTTCGCCGCGATCGCCGACCCTCGCCGCATTGAAGCGCGTCACGTCTACAACGGTGGTGCTGGCTCGCCCTTCGCCGCGACCCTGACGATTTGCGACGCGAGCGACGGCTGCACGAGCGCCGCGTACCCGATGATCATCCGCGAAGACAGCCTCGAGACGCGGGTCAATCTCGCCATCGAGGCGGGCCTTTGGTACCTGCACGGCGTGCAGCAGCCCGACGGGACGTTCAGCACGTTGGGTTCGCAAAATAACCAACTGGCGCGCAACGCCGCAGCCGTCAACGCCTTCATGGTGCATGGCCATCGCGAAGACATTGACACCTGCTCGAGCCCCTATGTGCTGACCGCGCGACGCGGAATGGCCCAGCTCTTCGCCAACCTGGAGAGCGTGCAAATCGGCCTGCAAGGCACCGCGCAAAATGACCCCGACAGCAACGGCAACGGCCTGGGCGCCACCACCCGGGGCCGCGCCCAAGAGGTCTACCAGCTTGGCATGTTCATGGACGCCATCGTCTCGTCAGGCACGCCTGACGCCGTGATCACGACGGGCCCCTATGCGGACATCCAGTTCGAGGGTGCGCCCGCGACCTACGCCAATATCGTGCAAGACATGGTTGATGCCTACGCCTGGGGCCAGACGGACGACACAACCCCCGCTTACCGCGGCAGCTGGCACTACGGCATGAACAGCAACGGCCACATCGACAACTCGTCCTCGCAGTGGGCCGCCATCGGCTTGTTGTCGGCAGAGCGGGTCTGGGGACTCACCGTGCCTGACTTCGTGAAGTCCGAGCTGGGCGATCACGCGTTGGCGGCCACCCGCAACCCCGCCAACGGCACCTTCGGTTACGGCAACAGCGGCGCCGCCTGCTTGTGGGGCTGCGCTGCGGTGACGCCCTCAGGCATGGTGCAAGTCAACTTGGTGGGCATCCCCGCCGACGACGAGCGCTTCGCTCAGGGCGCACAATGGATCGCCGACAACTGGGGCGCGGGCCCCGCCGAGGCCGACTCCAACCGGATCCTCGGGTATGAGTACGGCCTGTTCGCCGCGGTCAAGGCCATGCGTACGGCCAACCCGCCTGTGCTGACCTTGGCGCCCACCGCAGGCGAAGTCTTCGACTGGTACAACGACGACACCCGCGGCGTGGCCCGCGTCATGGTCAACCGCCAGCAGGCCGACGGTCACTGGGACTATGTCGGCAGCCGGACCAATATCGGCGGCTTCGCGACCCAATGGGCGCTGATCATGCTGGCGCCGAACATCTTCACGCAGGCGCCCCGCGCCCTCGCGCTCGCCGCGCCGCAGCGCGTCAACATTGGCCAAGAGGTCACCTTCAACCACAGCGAGTCGTTCCACCTCGACCCGCGCCAGACGCTGGTGGTGTTTCGCTGGGACTTCGACGGCGACGGCGTGTTTGACTTCGAGACCAACGACATCGAAGAGCGCCCGACCTTCATCTACGCGCCCGCCGTCGACGACCTGCCCGCCGTGTTCACCGCGGTGCTCGAGGTGGTTGACGATCAGAACCCCACGCTGAGCGATCGCGCCGAGGTGCGCATCACGGTCGACGCCGGCAACGTGGCGCCCGTGGCGGTCATCACCCCGCCCGCGCCCACCGGCCAGGCCGGACAGCCGATCAACCTGAGCGGCGCCGAGTCGTTCGATCCCAACGCCGGCGCGCCGCTCTTCGACGAGATCGCCGAGTACGCTTGGGATCTCGACGACAGCGACGGCCTGGTCGACTTCGTGGTTGGCGACGCCGACGCGGTGTTCGTGCATGACGGCGAGTGCCCGGCCGAGCGCCAGGTCGCTTTGCGGGTCACCGACAACTTCGGCGAGATCAACGTGGCCTTCACCACCATCGACATCGTCTGCAACGCCGCGCCCGTCGCGATCGTGGTGCCCAACCCCGTCTTGGTCAACGAGGGCGAGGTCGTCATCGCCGACGGCTCCACTTCGACGGATCCCGAGGGCGGCGACCTGACCTATGCGTTCAGCTGCGACGGGCTCGAGTTGCAGCCCGCCGACCGCGTCGACCAGATCAACGTCGACGCGTCGGCGCTGGATGCCCCCGCCGAGGGCCTCACCTTCGACTGCGTCTTGACCGTCACCGACCCCAACGGCGCCCAAGGCAGCACCAACTTCCAGGTCGTCGTGCTCAACCTCGATGAGGACGACGATGGCGTGGACGACGGCGACGACAACTGCCCGCTCATCGCCAACCAAGACCAGGCCGATCTGGACATGGACGGCCTGGGCGATGCCTGCGACGACGACAACGACAACGACGGCGTCCCCGACGTCGACGACAACTGCCCGCGCACCGCCAACCAAGACCAGGCCAACCTGGACATGGATGGCCAGGGCGATGTCTGCGACGACGACGACGACGACGACGGCGTCCCCGATGTCGGCGACAACTGCCCGCGCACGGCCAACGCCGACCAGGCCGATCTGGACATGGACGGTCTCGGCGACGCGTGTGACGAGGACGACGACGCCGACGGCATCCCCGATGCCGGCGACAACTGCCCGAGCGTGGCCAACCCCGACCAGTCCGACATCGACATGGACGGCCTGGGCGATGCCTGCGACGACGATCCCGACGGCGACGGCGGCGACATGGACAACTGCCCGCGCGTCGCGAACCCCGATCAGGTCGACACCGACGACGACGGCCTGGGCGATGAGTGCGACGACGACGACGACGACGACGGCGTGCTCGACGACGACGACACCTGCCCGCTCGACGCCAACGAAGATCAGGCCGACCTGGACGAAGACGGCACGGGCGACGCCTGTGACGGCGATCGCGATGGCGATGAGTTCGGCAACGACGACGACAACTGCCCCGATGTGGCCAACCCCGACCAGGCCGATGTCGACGCTGATGGCGTGGGCGACGCCTGCGACGACCTGCTCGACAACGACGCCGATGACGTCGCGAACGGCGATGACAACTGCATCGACGTCGCCAACCCCGAGCAGGAAGACGGCGACGGCGACGGCATTGGCGATGTCTGCGACGATCTGATGGATCGCGACGACGACGGCATCGGCGACGACGACGACAACTGCCCCGACGCGCCCAACCCCGAGCAGGAAGAC
>JBNMOZ010000133.1:0-10889 GCA_051276005.1 Bradymonadia bacterium
TGGCGATGGGCGTGCACGGCTATGTCGAGTTCCGCGAAGGGCTGATCGAAGACATGCCGGTGGCGTCCGCAAGCGCTGACGTCATCATCTCCAACTGCGTCATCAACCTCAGCCCCGACAAGCCGGCAGCGTTCCGCGAGGCATTCCGCGTGCTCAAGCCGGGCGGGCGTCTGGCGGTCTCCGACGTGGTGCTGTCGGCGCCGCTGCCGGTCGAGGTCCAGGGCCTGGCGGATGCTTACGTTGCCTGCGTGTCGGGCGCATCGACCGAGGCCGAATATGTGGGCGCCATCGAGGCTGCGGGCTTCACCGACGTGACCTGGACGCGGCGATCGGCCATCGACTTGTTCATGGGCGACATGGCCGATCCGCTCGTCAAGCAGGGGCTCTCAGCCATCGGCGAGGCCCGCGTGGCGGCGCTGAGTGAGACGGTGTGGAGCTATCAGATTGCGGCCCGCAAACCATGAACGATAGCGGTGATCCGGGTGCGGTCGACGCCGGTCTGGTCGACGCTGGTCTGGTCGACGCTGGTCTGGTCGACGCTGGTCTGGTCGACGCTGGTCTGGTCGACGCTGGTCTGGTCGACGCTGGTCTGGTGCAAGACCTGGTCGCGTTGTGTCGGGTGTTTGGCATGGCCGAGCGCGACCAAATTTGCTGCGGCACGGTGACGGTGCCGCAATGTGTGTGCTTGCAGGCCTTGCTGCCCGCAGCGCTCGAGGCGGGTCCGCTCGCCGAGCGGCTGGGAAGCTCGCCCAGCGCGATCACGCGTCTGGTCGACGGCCTCGCCAGGCGCGGCTGGGTCGAGCGCGCGCGCGATGCGAGCGATCGACGCCGCGTGCAGGTGCAACTGACCCAGAGCGGGCGGGCCCAAGCGCTTGAGCTGCGCACGCTCACCGCGCAGACTGTTGCGGCCGTGATGACGCGTATTCCGGCCCAGAAGCATGCCCAGATTGCCGAGTCGCTTCGGCTGGTGCGCGGCGCGGTTGAAGAGACCAGCGCGCTCACCAAGGGCTGCTGCGGAGAGCGTTGATCGGGTGAGGGCGTGTCGGATGGCGGGCGCCTTGGACGGCGGCGGCCCGAGGCTCAGCGCCGGCGGGTCGTCTCGTCTGGTTCGTATGGCGACGTACGTGTCGTCGCGTCGCGTCGGTGCTCAGCGGTCCGCACCTCAGGCATCTCACGCGTCTGGCTCGCCTCGTCAAGCGGCGGCCCTGATGCCCAGAAGTCATCGTCGTCTTCGTCGTCATCGCGGCGCTCCAACAGCCAGGCTTCGACCTCGGCCCGCGGATCGGGCACCGGCGCGCCGAGGGTGAAGTGCCCCACGTCGACCAGCCGAGTGTACTGCCGGCGCGCGATAGAGCCGGTCGGCTCGGGATCCTCTCCCACCAGCAGTTCGGCCGCATGCGACGCCGCTTCGGTGCGCTCGCGGGCGAAGACGCGCGAGACCAAGCGCCCAAGCCGCGCCGAGTCGACGTCGGCCTCACGGCTCAAAATCCAGGCGTCCAAGGCATCTGCGAAGTCGGCCGCGGTGGCGTAGCGCGCCTCGGGCTCTTTGCGGATCGCCCGCATCAAGATCGCGTCGATGGCGGGATCGAGCAGCGAGACCTGTCGGCTCGGCGGATCCGGCTCTTGCTCGCGAATGGCGACCATCAACTCGGCATCGGTTGGTGCGAAGAACGGCTGCTGTCCGCAGAGCGCGTAGTAGAGCACGACCCCCGCCGCGAAGACGTCGGAGCGCGCGTCGAGGCGCTTGCCCATCGTCTGCTCGGGGCTCATGTACTTGACCTTGCCCTTGATGATGCCGCCGCGGGTGTGGGTGCGGTTATGGCGGGCCTTGGCGATGCCAAAGTCGATGAGCTTCACGCTGCCGTCAAAGCCGGTCAGGATGTTGGACGGGCTGAAGTCGCGATGCACGATGCCCAGCGATTTGCCGTCATCGCCCAGGCGGGCATGCGCGAAGTGCAGCCCCCGCAACGCCTGCTCGATAATCCGCACCGCGAGCGTGGGCGTGATCGGCTGATCGCGTTCGCGGCAGCGTCGCAGCAGCGCCCGCAGATCGACACCGTCGATGAACTCCATCGACAGCACGTGCTGGCCGTCCACCACGCCGAACTCATAGACCTGCGCGATGTTGGAGTGCTGCAACTGCGCGGTGATGCGGGCCTCGTCAGCCAGCATGGTGATGAACTGCTCGTCGTCGTTGTAGCGGGGCAGCAATCGCTTGATGGCGACATCATGCGGCTCGCCGTCGGGGGTGGTGATGACCGCACGATAGATCTCGGCCATGCCGCCTGAGGCAATGCGGTGCAGCAGGTTGTATGGTCCAAGCCAGCGGGTGCGTCTCACAGCCTGAGTGTATCATTGCTCCGGGCGTGTCGCGTCGCGGAATCTTAAAGGCTGAACTGAGGTTGGTTGCGACCGAGGTCGCGTTGCATTCATCCGACCCGGGTGCTACACCCGAAACGTGGTCCAAAGGAGTGTTTTCATGCGCGCGTCCCTGACTGTTCTCATGACGAGTTGCTTGGCGCTGATGGCCTGCAACAGCGAGCCCAAGCCTGCCCCCGAAGCGAAGCCGACGGCGCCAGCGTCGACGGTTAAGGCCGCCAAGGCTGAGACCACCAAGGCTGAGACCACCAAGGCTGATTCGAAGGCGGCGCCCGAGAGCAAGGCCGCTGTCGAAGCGCAGTACACCGTGCGCATCATCCCGGGCGAGGCCGCAGCCGGCGCAGCCGCGTCGAGCGTGGTCGAGGTCAAGCCGACCCCAGGCTACAAAATGAACACCGAATTTCCGGTGCAGATCAAGAAGCTGTCGGCCCCCGACGGCGTGACGCTGCCCAAGGCGACTCTTGCGTCCAGCGACGCCGAGCTCACCGAGAAGGTGCTGCGGTTCACCGTGCCCTTCACCGCCGCGAACGCGGGCCAAATCGACCTCGCTGGCCTGGCCGATTTCAGCGTCTGCAACGAGCGGGCATGCAAGCTGATCCGCGACGAAAAGGTCGCCTGGCAGGTCACCGTCAAGTAGCGCCTGGCGAGCCGGCCGCAGACGTCAGGCCGCAGACGCCTGGCCGCAGACGCCGCTGGGTCAGACGCCGCTGGGCCAGACGCCGCTGAACTCAACGCTTGCTTCGGGGCACATTTATGGATCCGCACGCCTTCCTCGCGCAGACCAACGATGAGACGCGTGAGCGGTTCGTTGCTGAGAAGACGCTCTTGAGCTTCTCCGACTACCTCAGCCAGGTCGCGGCAGATCCAGTGCGCCAGACCCGCGACGCCGCGCGCTACCTGCGCGACTGCTTCGACCATTACGGCAGCGAGCGCGTCACCTTCCCGTACGGCACGTTCACCCACTTCAAGCTCTTTGACGCGCCCTTCGACGGCGGCCGCGATCGAGTGGTCGGGCACGCCCCGGTCCAAGAGGCCATCTACGGGCACCTGACCGACTTCGTGCGCGCCGGCCGGGTCAACAAGCTGATCTTGCTGCATGGCCCCAACGGCAGCGCAAAATCGAGCCTGATCAGCTGCATCATGCGCGGCCTCGAGGACTACAGCCACGCGCCCGAGGGCGCGATGTACACCTTCAATTGGGTCTTCCCCAACGGTAAGCTCGAGCGCACCAACATCGGCTTTGGTGGGCAACGCGCGCTCGACAACCTCGATTCCTATGCGCACCTGCCCGAACGCGACGTCGACGCCCGCCTGCGGATCGAGACGCGCGATCACCCGCTGCTGCTGCTGCCGCGCCCCGCCCGTATGAAGCTGCTCGCTGATTTGCTGGGCCCGGGCGTGCGACCGCCCAAGAGCCTGACGGAGGGCGAGCTGAGCGCCAAGGCTCGCCAGATCTTCGAGGCCCTGCTGCGCGCCTATCAGGGCGACCTGGGCCAGGTGCTCAAGCATGTACAGGTTGAGCGCTTCTTCGTCTCGCGGCGCTATCGCCAGGCGGCAGTGACGGTCGATCCACAGATGCGGGCTGATGCAGGTGTTCGGCAGGTCACGGCCGATCGCAGCCTGGGTGCGCTGCCGCCGAGCTTGCAGAACCAGACGCTCTACGAGCCGATCGGCGATCTGGTCGACGCGAACCGCGGGGTCGTCGAATACAACGATTTGCTCAAGCGCCCGCTTGAGGCCTTCAAGTACCTGCTGTCGGCCTGCGAGCAGGGCATCGTGCGGCTCGACATGATGACGCTGTATCTCGACGCGGTCTTATTGGGCAGCTGCAACGTCGGCCAACTCGAAGGCTTCCAGACGATGCCCGACTTCGCGAGCTTCAAGGCGCGCATCGAGCTGGTCCAGGTGCCGTACCAGACCGACTTCAAGATCGAGCAGACCATCTACGCGGAGCAGGCCACCAGTCTGGGCGCGGGCCTCGACACCGTCGACAAGCCGATCGCGCCGCATACCGCTGCCGTCGCGGCGCTCTGGGCCGTCTTGACGCGGCTGCGCCGACCGCTCACGGCCGAGTTGGCGCCCGCGCTCAAGAAGGCCTTCGGCAAGCTAACGCCGCTTCAGAAGGCGCGCTTGTACGCCGAGGGCGCCACGCCCAAGGCCATGTCTCGCGACGTGGCGAACGCCTTGCGCGGCCATCTGCCCACGCTCTTTGCCGACCATCGGGTGTCGTCGGAGTATGAAGGGCGCACCGGCGCGAGCCCCCGCGAGATTCAGGGCGTGCTCATGGGCGCGGCCCGGCGGCGCGCGCACGCCTGCTTGTCACCCTCGGCGGTCTTCGACGAGCTGCGCGAGCTGTGCAAGCAGGATCAGGTCTACGCCTTCCTGCGTGAGACGTCCGACGGGCCCTACCAGCAGCCATCAAAGTTCATCAACGCGGTCAAGGACTGGTACCTCGACCGCGTCGAGGACGAGCTGCATCAGGCGATGGGCCTGGTGGATCGAGGCGCGACGGGTACGCTCTTTGAGAGCTACGTCGACCATGTCGTGCACCACATCCGCAAAGAGAAGCGGCACAACCCGGTCACCGGCCAGTACGAGGCTGCCGACGAGCGCTTGATGCGCGACGTCGAAGCTCGCCTGGGCATCGAAGACCGCGACGCGGACGACTTTCGCGCGGGGGTCATGCACCGTATTGGCGCGTGGCGCATGGACAACCCCGAGAGCCCACTCGACTATGGGGTCATCTTCACCGACCGCATCGCCCGCCTCAACGACTCGTTTTATGCCGAGAAGCGCCGGGTCGCGTACCAGATCCGCCAGGAGCTGCTTACGCTCCTCGTCGAGGGGGCCGATCGCTTGGACGCCGAAGCCGTCGAGCGGGCCGAAGCGACGCTGGCCGTGCTGACGGGCGAGCTCGGATACGACCGGATCTCAGCGGTCGAGGTCATCGGCTTCCTGCTCAAGGAGCGGCCCGTCCCGGGCGCGTGATGAGGCGGACGTTGCGGATGCCGCGGGTTCTGCGCGGGGTTGGCCTGGCGGTTGTCTTGCTGAGCAGCGGCATCGCGCAGGCTGATCAGGGCCGAATCACCTGGCTGACCATCGAGGCCCGACGGCTGGCCGAACTCGAGGGCGCGGCGGGCATCCCGGCAGCCTTTGGCACCTTCCGCGCTTGGATCGCCGAGGCGCAGGCGTACCAGGTCGCCAAGGACGACCGCCGGCTGGCGCGGGCGTTGGCGCGGGTCGAGGCCCAGCACCAGCTGATTGTCGCCTTGCTCGACAAGGTCGTGTCTGTGCGTGCCGCGAGCGAGGCCAAGGCCGAGGCCGAAGAGGCCCGCGCAGCCGCGACTCAGGCCCACGTGAACACGGCGCGCCGCGAAGATCACCGCCGGCGCGTGGCGCTGAGCGTCGAAGTGGACCAATGATGCGGCGCCTTCGCCTCAGCTTGATGCTCGTCTTGGGCTCGATGAGCGCGGGCTGTGGGGGCACACCCAAGCCGGTCGAGCTGGTCGCCTACGAGCACCGGGCGCGCGCGCAGTACCGCTCTACGCTTGAAGTTCGGCAGCCCGAGTTGCTCCAGCGCAGCCGCGCCGCGCATCAGGAGGCCATCGTCGCTTGGCGCCGAAAAGACACCGACGCGGTCATCCACTACACGCGGCTGGCCGACATCCACTGGCGCACCGCCGAGGCCTTGAGTCACACCAAGGACCTCAACGACGCGGGGGTGGCCTGGCGACGACAATCTGTCCAGCACGCGCAGTCCAAGGGGCTGGCCGATGAACGGCTGGCGGCCGTTGAGCGTGACATTCGGCGATTGGAGCGGCTCAAGACGCTGCGCAGCGAGCTGGTTAACGTCAGGCGGACGGCACGGCAGGAGAAGCAGGCGGCGGCCGCGCGGCAGCAGATCGACGCGGCGATGAAGCAAATGCGCACGGCGGAGCTGCTCGATGCGGAGCGCCACGCGCCCGGCGCCCTGAACAAGGCGCGTCAGAGCCTGCAGAACGCGTTCGATGCCTTCAACGCCGGTCGGTACGCCGATGCAGGCAAGGCGTCCGATTTTGCGCTGGCGGACGCGGCCGAGGCAGCAGATGCGGCGCGCCCGATCCATGACGCCGAGGCGGAGCAGCGCGCGGTTGATGGCGAGCTGCGCAAGATGCTCGAAGAGATCGCGCCGGCGCCGTGGGCCGATGCGCGCATCGAGAAGCGCGGCCTCGTCGTGAGCCTACGCGAGCTGTTTGCCCCCAAGAAGGCGCGGCTGGGCCGAACGACGCGCGTTGAGCCGGTCGCGGCCTTGGCGCAGGGCCACGCCAGGTTCAGCATCATCATCGAGGGGCACACCGACAATCGCGGACCGCCCAAGGAGAACTCGAGCCTGAGCGCAGCCCGGGCTAAAGCGATCGCAGGCGTGCTGGGCGAGATGGGCGTCGACGTCAAGCGCCTGAGCGTGCAGGGCAAGGGCGACGCGGAGCCGGTGGCCGACAACTCGACCGCCCGCGGGCGCGGCCTGAATCGACGCGTCGACGTGGTCTTCCTGCGTCCCTCAATGGTGATCGGCGATCCGGACGGCACCCTCATGGAGGGCGAGCCCATCGGCGCCGGTGTGGCAGCGCCCAAGCTCGTAAAGCCAGATGCGAGCACCACCGCGCAGCCCGCGCCCGTTGAGGGCCTGCCGCCAACGCCTGCCAATGTGGTGGATACACCGGTGGACCCGGCCCCTGATGGCTCGGCCGGCATAGCGGCGCCGGCGACGCCGTGAGCCGCGCAGCTACCTGAGGACCTTTTTGACCTTCGAGAGTACGTCTTCAACCTGAAAAGGCTTGGTGATGTAGAACTTCGCGCCGACGTTGATGCCCTCGATCATCGACAGCGGATCGCTCTTCGCCGTCAAAAAGATGATGGGGATCGCCTTGGTCTCACGGCGCGTCTTGAGCGCCTTGACCATGGTCAGGCCGTCCAACTCGGGCATCGTCACGTCGGTGATGATCAGCTGGGCGCCGAAGGTCTCGAGGGCCCGCAGGCCTTCCAACCCATTTTCGGCTTCCTTGACGATGTAGCCGTTGCGATCGAGCAGTTGGCTGACCATCTGCCGACCATACGCATCGTTGTCGATGACCAGCACTCGTTTGGGATCCGACATGCTCACTCACTGCCTGTGCCGATGAGGGCTTGGATGCCGCGAAGCACCGCGCCCGGTTGCAGATCTTGCATACACCGGTGATGCGTCAGAGGACAGGATTTCGGGCCGTGTGGAGAGCACGGGCGACAGAGCAGGGGGGCGACAGACAGGTCGAGGCGCTCGGCATCGGGGGGGTGACGGCCGGCGCCGGTGGGTCCGAAGAGCATGACGACCGGCGTGTCGACCGCGCGGGCCAGATGGGCGAGCCCGCTGTCGCCCCCGACGGCGACGGCGCAGCCCGCGAGCACGGTCGCTGCGCGGGCCAGGCTGCGTTCGAAGTGCTGCTCGCCGGCCCCCTCAACCAGCGCGTCTTCGCCCGGCCCACCGACCCAGACGAGCGTATATCCGAGGCCAGTGAGAGCCTGCGCGAGGCCGGCCCAATGGCGCGCGGGCCAGCGCTTCGTCGCCCAGCGACTGCCGGGCATCAGCGCGACATGGCGCGGGCGCCGCGTGGCCAGCGTGGCAATGCGCGGACGACAGAGCGGCGCATCAATACCGGCCGCGCGGGCGAGCGCAAGGGCGTCATCAACAAAGAGCGGCCCGCGCTGCACCCGGGCGGTGTAGCCCAAGGGCCCCCACCCGAGCCGACGCGGCGCTTGGGTGGACAGCGCCAGGATCCCGCTCCGGATCGAGGGGTGCGCGCCCAATACCAAATCGTAGCGCCGCGCCCGCAGCGCCTTGCCCAACCGAAGTGTTGCCGCAAACCCTCGATCTGATTGGCGTTTATCATACTCGACAAGATCGAGGTTCTCGCGCCCGAGCAGCGCGCCGTAGCGTGGACGGGTCAGCAGGCTGACGGCGTGCCCTGCGGCCAGCAGCGCATCGATGAGCGGGGCGGTGAAGATGACGTCGCCCAGAAACGCGGTGTTGATGACGAGGGTGCGACTCATCGAAGCGCCGCCAAGAGCGCGTCTACATGCGCGTCGCCCGAGGGGGGCTGGCGCGCGGGGGGGCGGGGATCGCGCAAGACCGCTTCGATGATGCCGCGCAGGCCGTCGATCCCGGTCGATTGGGTCCAGACATGGCGTGGGTCGAGCAGGCAGGCCGCGCCGGTCGCGTCGCTCACGACTGCTGGCGTGCCTGCCGCTACGGCTTCGGCGACGACGTTGCCATAAGGCTCGTAGCGCGCCGGATGCAGCAGCACCTCGGCCTGCGCGATGAACGGCGCAGCGTCCAAAGCACCGACATAGCGCACGTTCGGATGGGGCGGTCCGCGATCGGCGCCTACAACGGTCAGCGGCATGCCGGCCGGCCGCGCTGCGATGGCTCGGTCGAGTCCTTTGCGCCAGAAGCCGTGCCCGACGAAGACGGCGCCCTGCCGTCGCTGAGCCCCGTCGCGAAGAGCCTCGTCGGGGAGAGCCCGGGTGGCGGGTGGAGTAAGGATCGGGTTGATCACCGTCGCTGCGTCCATTCGCCCGTACCACCGCGCCAACTCAGCGTGGACCATCGGCGAGATGGCGATGACCCGGTCCGCGGCCTCGATCGCGCGACGCTCCCGCCGCACATACCGCCACCACCGCAGGCGTGATCGACCGCATGCTTGCACCCAGGCGGCGCTCACCCCGTCGGCGCAGCGCAGCCAAGCGCCGCCATCGCGGGCTTTGATGGCGAGCGTCGGGGCGCTTGAGTCGAGCAGTCCACGGGCGAGAAGGGCGGCGCGCAACCAAAGAGCATATCGTTCTGCACCCCCGTTGCGCGCACTTTGGCGGTCACGCGGCGCGGCCACGCTCAGACCATGGTGGGCGATAATGTTCTCGGTCGCGACAGGGTGCAGAAGACTTCACCTATTCCATTGCGGAGCCCGCGCGTACACTATCAACGGGCACGAGAGCAAGCCGCGGCGTGACACGACGAGCGAGTCGCAGCGAGGCACGACAAGCGAGGCACGACAAGCGAGGCAATGGTGAGCAGCGCGGACGACGATGGGCATGATGACGCCCTGCAGGCAACCCAGACGCAGCCATCTCGGCCGCTGGTGCGCCGCGCGTCCGAGAGTCGCAACCCGGCAGCCCCATCGCCCTATTCGTCATCGCCGCCCTATTCGTCATCGCCGCCCTATTCGTCGATGAACACGTCGGGCCCGTACGCGCAGCAGTTTGGTCGATACGTCGTCGAAGGTGAGCTGGGTCGCGGCGGCATGTCGGTTGTCTATCGGGCGCATGACCCGTCGCTGGACCGCCCCGTCGCCGTCAAGGTGATGCACCCGCATTTGGCCGATCGCGAAGACTCGCGTATCCGTTTTGCCCGCGAAGCGCGCGCCATTGCGCGTCTGCCGCACCCCAATATCGTCGAAATTTACGACCACGCGCCGGCCATGAGCGAGCGCGCCTACATCGTCACCGAGCTGATCGACGGCCCGACCCTGCGCACGTTCGTCGACACGCACCCCGTGCGCTTCGGCGAGGGCGCCGCGCTGCTCATGATCCCGGTGCTCGAGGCGCTCAATCACGCGCACAAAGCCGGCATCGTGCACCGCGATGTCAAGCCCGAGAACATCATGCTGCGGGCCGATGGCACGCCGGTCTTGATGGACTTCGGCATCGCGCAGATGGTCGACCAAGACACGCTGACCGCCACCGGTACGATGCTCGGCAGCCCCGCGCATATGGCGCCCGAAATCGTTGAGGGTGAAGACATCACGGTCATGGCCGACATCTTCAGCGTCGGCACGGTGCTCTACTGGTTGGTCTGCGGCGCGCTGCCGTTCTCGGGGCCCAGCCCGGCCGCGTTGTTTCGGCGCATCGCCGAGTGCCGCTTCGACCCGGTGCTGCATCGCAAGCCGCAAGCGGGGCGGGCGATCGCGCGGCTCATCGAGCAGTGCATGGCCCACGCGCCGACCGACCGTCCCGAGTCGGCAGGCGCCGTCGCCGAGACGCTGCGGGCGCTGCTGGAGCAAGGCGGGTTGACCGACCCAGCCGCCGAGCTCGTCGCCTTCCTCAAAGATCCCGAGGTGTATCAGGACGCCCTGGGTCGTCGCCTGGTGCCCGCCTACGTGGCGACCGCCGAGCGCGCCTACGCCGACGCGCACACCGCACGCGCCCTGGACTATCTGGACCGGGCGTTGTCCATCGAGGAGGATCATGAGGGTGCCCGCGCCCTGCTGACGCGCATCGAGCGTGGGCAGCGCTACGGTCGCACGCTCCGCTTGCTTGGGGTGTGCGCGGCAGCGGCGATGATCGCAGCTGGGGTGGTCCACTTTTGGCCGATCAGCGCCGTCTCGCCGCTCGCCGATGCGGGCGCTGGGGTCGCCGTCGCGCCCGAAACCGAGGCGCCTCTCGCCGCAGGCCAGCCATCCTCGGTGCCCGTCATGAGCGTCGAGACGTCGTCGGTGGCCCCC
>JBNMOZ010000134.1:0-10887 GCA_051276005.1 Bradymonadia bacterium
CAGTCGCCCGCCTGCTTGCGCTCATACCCGTAGCGGTACAGCTCGGCCGCGTCGGCTGGCAGCTGGGCCGCACCTGCGCCGCCCATGGCGTTGCCACCCCCGACTGCGCCGCCGGGCTGCGCCATTTCGTGCTGGAGCTTGGCCAACTCACCGCGCGCGTTGGTCAACTGCTCACGCAACTGCTCCACGATTAGCATGTTGTCGGCGTTGCCGCTCTGCAGACGTTCGATCGATTCGGCCAACTTTTGCTCGGTCTGAGAGAGCTGGGCCGAGATGTTCGACAGGTCGTCTTGGATCTTCTTCTTGATGCCGCGCTGGTCGTCGACCTGCTGGTCGAGTCGGCCCTCGAGGGCCTTGAGCTCGGCCTGCATCTCCTGGCCTTGCCAGTAAGATACGCAGCCGGTGCACAGGGGCGCCAAGGTCAGGAAGAGAAGGAGGGCACGGGGCAGGAGACGCATAGGGTCGCTCGCGAGGGGGCTGGACCGCTGATTATTGAGCCACGAACTCGGCGCGACGGTTCTTGCGCCATGCGCTGGAGTTGCTGCCGGACTCGGCCGGGCGACTCTCACCGTAGCTGACGGTGCTCAGCTTGTCGGCGCTGACGCCCGCGCTCTCAAGGTAGCGACGGGCCGACTCGGCGCGACTCTCGCCGAGGGCGAGGTTGTACTCTTCGGTGCCGCGCTCGTCGCAATGGCCCTGGATGCTGACCGGCGCGACGTTTTCGCCCTTGAGGCATTGCGCGATGGAGTCGAGCTTCTTGCGCTGGTTGCGCTTGACCGACGCCTGATTGAAGTTGAAGTACACCGGCTCCGCGTTGCACTGCGCGAGAGCGACGACGCAGCGGCCGTTTTCGCAGTTCGCGCCTGCCGGGCAGGCCGCAGTGTCGGCGTTGGGGCCACACTCGGGCTTCGAGCTACAGCTGCCAGCGTCGCAGAACTGGCCTGCCCCGCACTCGCTGTTGTCGAGGCACTCGTTGCCACACTGGTTGTCACGGCACTTCTGATTGCCGGGACAAGCCTTGGCCGGGTCGCAGTAGCCGACTTGGTAGCCGCACTTGCCCGCCTGGCATTCCATGCCGGCCGTCGGGCAGTGCGAGTTATCGGCGCACTGCTCGCAGCGGTTGTTCAGGCAGTATTCGCCCTTCTCCGCACAGTGTTCATCGTTCTCGCACTTGGGATACGTCGGCCCGCAGGCAGAGAACGCAAGAGCGATGGCACCAAAAGAAAGTGCCGAGAGAAAAGCGCGGAGACGCAGCATGCTGACCACCCCGAAAAGCGTTGAAAAATTCAATAGGTAGGTGGCTCTATAGCCATCGAACTGGCGGAAGGTAGAACAATTGGAACGGCCTGTCAACGCATGAGATTACGCGCATCTGTGGGGCTTGCTTATCTTTTTGCAGGCCGCGTCGTCAGGACCTTGGGCATTTTGACTCTTGCAGGCTGCCTTGTCGCGCCCACGCCGGGGCCGCTCAGGGTCGTCGACCAACAACCCGCGCAGGGTGGGGACCATCCCAGCGGCGCGCCCATTCGCATCATCTTCGACGGCTATCTTGAGCCCGACCTTGCGTGGCGTCGAGCCGCCGTCCTGCGCTCGGCAGACGTCAACGCGTCGATCGACGTTGGCTATGACCCCAGCGGCCCCGCGCTGGTCATCGTGCCCCGCGTCGCTATGCGCGCCGATCTTGCCTATGAATTGGTGCTCGATCCGAGCATCGTACGGGGCGTCGATGGTCGAGTATTACCTGCCGAATACGTATTGGGCTTCACCGCACGCGATGCCCCATCAATCAGCGCTGATCCCATCATCTTTTCGCGAGACCTGGCGCCCATCTTCGAGACGCGGTGCGGCTGCCACGGCCCAGAGCCGTTGGCCTTCCCTCCGCTGGTCCCCAACGCATTGATCGATGTGCCCAGCCCGGCCGACCCGACGCTGTCGTTGGTGACGCCGGGCGATCCGCTGCGCAGCATGCTGTTGCTAAAGGTGCTGCCGGATTACCCGCAGGTCAAGGGCCTGCCGATGCCGCCTGAGGGGCCACCACTGTCGGGCGAGACGCTGCGTAAAATCGTGAGTTGGATCGAGGCGGGCGCAAAGTTGTAGCGCCGCGGCCCTGCAGGCCCCAAGACGAGGGCCCAAGCGCGAGGAGCGGCGCTACTTCTTCAAGAGCCCCGCGATGTGGGCCTTGAGGACGTCCACCGTGACGTCATCGACGAACATGCGGCCGTTGATGAACACGGTGGGGGTGCCGCTCAAGCCGCTCTTCATGCCTTCGTCGCGATCCGACTGCACCTGCTTGGCGATGGCCGGCGAGGCCATGTCGGCCTTGAAGCGCTCCGGGTTGAGACCGAGTTCACCCGCGAAGTCGGTGAAGCTCGTGGCGGTCAGCTTGGCCTGATTGCTGAAAATCATGTCGTGCATGGCCCAAAAGCGGCCTTGCTGATGTGCAGACAACGCAGCGCGCGCGGCGGCCTCGGCGTGCTGATGAAACGCGATGGGGAACTGCTTGAAGTAGAGCTTGACGTCATTGGGGAACGCCTTGACCACCTCGCCCAAAACCAAACGCACTGCGCCGCAGCGCGGGCACTCGAAGTCGGCGAACTCGACCAGGACGATCTTGCCGTCCTTGGCGCCCTTGAACGGCGTCTTGGCGACGTCGAAGACGACCGGGGGCACGTGGTCGCTGATATACTTTTTGACCACCGCCTTCATGGTCTGCTCGGCGCCCAGGCCCCCACGCAGTTTATCGGCGCCAAAGTTGGCCAGGCCGGTCGCGGCCGGACAGGTTGCCTTCTGGATGCACTCCAAGAGGCTCACTTTGGGATCGCAGGGGCAAGCGCCCTGCTTCATCATAAGCTCAAGGTCACCGACCTCTTCGGTGCTCAACTTCTGGACGTTGACGCCCGGCATCTCGGCGAGAGCCGGGGTGGCGATAGCCAAGCTGGCCAGGGCCAGACCGGCGACGATGAGCATGAGGCGTATCATGGTGATCTCCTGCTGAGAGAGCGGCGCAGACGCGGGCGAGACGGTAGGCAGCGCCTCAAAGTCTTGTCAACTCTGCGGCTCTGTGGCCCCATCCCGAAATGGCCAAGCCGCACCCGCACTGGGACGCGTACGTCTTCGTCGGCTTGGGGGGCAACCTCGGGGCCGTCCGCTCGCGTTTCGCCGCGACTCGATTGGCGCTGCGTGCGCTCGCCCGCGGGCCGCTCATCGCCAGCCCGCTGGTCACGAGCGCGCCGTGGGGACGCCCAGACCAACCTGATTTTATAAATCAGGTCGTAGGGTTGCAGACATCAATGGACCGCGCGACGTTCTTCGCCGCGCTGCTGCGCATCGAGGCCATTCATGGCCGCGACCGCGCCCGGGAGACCCGATGGGGACCGCGAACACTCGATCTGGACGTGCTGACATGGCGGGGCATCGTGGACGCCAATTTGCACCTGACGCTGCCGCACCCGCGCCTTCAGGATCGCCGCTTCGTATTATTGCCCTGGGCCGCGATCGCGCCGTCACTGGTCGTGCCGGGGCTCGACCGCAGCGTCGCCGACTTGCTGGCGCGCTGCTCGGACTCGGGGTCGGTCTTCTGGCTGTAGGCGCCCAGGCCCAGACGCCCCAAGAGCTCCAAAAGATGCGGTCGGTCGCGCCCCTGCAGGCGAACGCGGTGGACTGGACCCCGCCACCGGCCGCCCCGTCGACGCTCGACCCGGCGACCGCGATGGACGATCCAGCCGCGCTGGTGCGCTTCTTTCAGGCCAACAAGTCGCGCATCGACGTCACGAACATGGGGCATCCCGACATCGCCAAGGCGTTGGCGCAGGTCTTCCTCAAGGCCGATCGCACCTTTATGGCCGAGAAGCTGCTGAGCCTGGCGGTGGGAAAGTGGCCCGATGACGTGGCCCTGCGCCGCGCCTGGGGTCGGGTTTTATTGAGCCTGGGCCAGCCCGCCGCGCGGACGACGCTGCGCAAAGCCATCGAGCTCGCGCCGACCGATCCCACGTCTAAGTACTTGTTGGGCATGGCGTTGTTGCGCATTGAGCCCCGCACGCCGATGGGCACACAGGAGGCCATCGGGCTGTTTGAGACAGTGCTGGTGCTCGACCCGAAGTACACCGACGCCGATGGCGTGGGGCCCGCCGATCTGCGTCAGGTCATCACTCGGTTGAAGAACGGGGATCGCCAGGCCGGCCAGCCCTGAAGCGGGCCCGGATGGCGTCGAGGCGCTGCTTGATAGCGGCCTCGGCCCCCACCGCCTTGGGCGCAAAGAGCGTCTGACCGGCCAGCGCGTCAGGCAGGTACTGCTGGGGGTCGTACGCCCCGTCAAACTCATGCGGATATTTGTACTTCGCGCCCTGCGCCATCTGCTTCTGCAGCCGGGTGACTTGCGGCCGAAGGTGTTGCGGCACCGGCAGGTTGCCGTGTGTCTTGACCGCCGTTCGGGTCGCGGCGAGCGTCGTGAGCATCGTGTTGCTCTTGGGCGCGCACGCCAGATACGTCGTCAAATGGATGAGGGTGAACATGCCCTCGGGCAGCCCGATGAAGCGGTAGGCGTTCACCGCCGCCATGGCCATGGGCAGAGCCTGTGGATCAGCCAACCCTACGTCTTCACTTGCAAAGATGACCATGCGCCGCAGCACGAAGAGCGGATCTTCACCCGCCTCGATCATCCGTTGCATCCAGTAGACCGCCGCGTCGGGATCGGTGCCCCGCATCGACTTGATGAACGCGCTGACGGCTTGGTAATGCCCGTCGCCCGCCTTGTCATAGGTCAGCAGCTTCTTGTTGAGGGCCTCGGCGGCCGACTCGACCGTGACCGCGCCGCGATCCAGCCCCAGCTCCAGCGCACCCAGGGCCCGACGCGCGTCGCCATCGGCCATCTCGGCCAGCCAGTCGAGCGCCTCGGGATCGATCTGGGCGCCGGGCCAGCGCGTGTGGCGGACCGCATGCTCGGCCGCCCGTTCGAGGATCGCGCGCAGCGCATCGGGGGTCAGCCGCGCGAGCACGACGACGCGCGCCCGAGACAGCAGCGCCGCGTTGAGCTCGAAGCTGGGGTTCTCGGTGGTGGCGCCGATGAGCGTGACCGTGCCGTCCTCGACATGCGGCAATAGCGCGTCTTGCTGGCTCTTGTTGAAGCGATGAATCTCGTCGATGAACAGCAGGGTGCCGCGCCGATTCATGCGCCGCCGATCCCGCGCCGCCGCGACGATGACGCGGATCTCTTTGACCCCGCCCAGCACCGCCGAGAACGGCTCGAAGGCATGCCCACACCGCCCCGCGATGATCCGCGCCAGCGTCGTCTTGCCCGTGCCGGGCGGGCCCCAAAGAATGAGGCTGGGCACCCGATCGCGCTCGACCGCGCCGCGCAGCATGCGCCCGATCCCGATGACGTCGTCTTGACCGAAGAACCCCTCGAAGTCGTCGGGCCGCACCGCCTCTGCGAAAGGCTGGGCGCTGGGGTCATTGCGATGCGCGTGCTCGAAGAGATCCATCGCTACTCGTCTATGGAGTCGTCGACAGTACCGACGGCGCGGGCGAGATCGATGATGCGCGTGTCGCCGATGTATTCCTTGGTCTCGTAGCGCGTAATGCGCCCGATCTTGCGGACGATGTCGGCCATGCGTTGCGATTGGCGGAAGATCGTATCGACGGCGCGGTAGTTGGTCTCGGTCTCGTCGTCAAAACGCCGCTTGAGCAGCTGCGCGTAGCCCATCACGCTGGTCAGCGGCTGGTTGAGTTCATGCGCGGTCGCGCCCGCCAACTCGGCCAGCACCGCCATCTTTTCGCTCTCGACCAGTCGCGCCTGGGTCGCCTGAAGTTGCTCCTGCATCTCGTGGCGCGCGCGCAGATCCTCGAAGATGAAGACCATCACCTCGTTGCGCTCGCCGGGCACCACCGCGGCCGACACCAAGACGGGCAAATATTCCCCGCTGGCGTGTACGACCTGGCGCTCGATGCCGGGCACCAGTCGGCCGATACCGCCGCGATCGGCGGCGAGGATGATGCTGCGGATGCCGTCGGTGCTGTCGGGCAGCAGATCGTCGATGACGATACGCGCGATCGCCCACTCTGCCGCGTGCCCGAACAAGCTCTCGGCCGCCTTGCTGAACACCATGACCCGCCCATCGCGATCGCAGGCGACGACGGCATTGGGCGACGCATCGACGAGGCGCTGCATGAAGTCGCGGGTTCGGCTGAGTTCACGGGCGATGGCGCGCTCTTCGGTCACGTCGCGGCCCGAGATGATGAAGGCGGCCTCGCCGGGCACGGGGGCCACGCTGATGCTGGCCACCACCCTGCTCGACAGCGTCAGGTCGACCCGCTCGCCAAAGTCGCGGCTGCGGGCCCGCAGCATGATCGCATGCACCAACGCCATGGATCGAGAGTCGACGAGCACGGTGAACGGCCGGCCCGACATGGACTCACGGGTTCGCCCGGTCAGCGCCTCGGCCGTGCGGTTCATGAACAGAACATGACCATCAGCGCTCGTGATGATGATGGCGTCGGCAGAGTTCTCGAAGAACGCATGAAAGCGTTCGACCGTTTTGAGGCGACGCTCAACACGGTTCTTGGCGTCCCACCCACGGGCCGATTCGGCGCGCAGCTCTTGGAACAAGCGCGCGTTGGTCACCGCGACGGCCGTGGCGTTGGCGACGATCTGGCCCAGCTGAATCTCGCGCTCGCCGAACGTCTTCCAGGGCTTCTGTGAACGCACGAAGAGCACGCCGATGCACTCGGTGCCCTCCATCATCGGAAACAGCGCCGACGCATGCACGCCTTCAAGCTTCTCTTTGACGGGTTCGAGCAGCGGCTCCGCCTGCACGTCATGCACGACCAGGGGCTGCAAGGTCAGCGCGACTCGGCGCACCTCGGGATAGTCGACCAGGTCGATGGCGCGCCCGGTGAGCGTCGCGTCATCGCTCGCCGCCACCACCCGCACATCTTCGCCAATGAGCACGACCGAGCAGCGATCCGCCTGTAGAACGTCGGCGACCATCTCGGTCACGTCGCGCAGGATCGCCTGAATGTCGAGCAGGCTCGAGAGGCGCTGCGAGATGTCGAGCAGGATGCCGCCGTCGCGGTGCTGCCGCGAGAGCTGGCGCGCCTGGGCGGCGATGCGTAGATGCGCCCGTACCCGAGCGAGCAGCTCACCGAGATGAAAAGGCTTGCTGATGAAGTCATCGGCGCCGGCGTCGAGGACCCGCGTCAAAATGCCCGGCGAGGTTTGCCCGGTGATCACGATGATCTGCAGGCCCCAAACGCTCGGATCGCTCTGCAGGTGTTCGAGCAGCTCGAAGCCACTCATGAGGGGCACCTCCAGATCGAGCAGCAGCAGATCGAACTCTTGCGCCTGCAGCGCGACGCTCGCCTCGACCCCGTCCTGCGCCTCGACGACCTCGAAGCCCTGGGCGGTGATTGCGCGTTCAAGCAGACGTCGGATCTCGGGATCGTCATCGACAATCAGGATCCGCTGACTCATTGGTCGCCCCGACCAAGCCACCCGGCGATCGCGTGTTGATACACGACCTTGAGCGGCACGCCCGCAGACTCAGCGAGCGCGCGACACGATGCGTACTCAGGCGCGACGTTCTCGGCGTCACCCGAGCCCGCGATCTTGACCTCGACCGGCCCGAACGGCGTCATCACCGTCGATATGCGTCGCGGCAAGACGGTGCGGGCGACCCGCTGTCGACGCAGGCCGATGGCCGTCGACTCGCGCAACACCACCGCCTCGATGGCCGCTTGCCCAGCCAGCGACGTCAGGGCGCCGACCATGACGCCCGGCCGGTTCTTCTTCATCTGAATCGGCGTGAACCAGGCGTCGAGCGCCCCGGCGGCGAAGAGCGCGTCGAGCAAATGCCCGGCCAACTCGGGGTTCATATCGTCGATGTTGGTGGTGATGACTACGCAGTCGGCTGCGTCATTGGCCTGATCTGCGTCGTCGGTCTCGCCCAGCATGAGTCGCAGCAGGTTGGGCCGATCGGGCAGATCGATCGTGCCTGCACCCCACCCAACCCGCGAGAGCGTCATCGCCGGCACATCACCGACGCGCCGCGCCCACGCCTTGATCATCGCCGCGCCGGTCGGCGTCACCAACTCACGTTGAACGGCACACGGGATGATGGGCAGGCCTTCGATCAGATGCGCGGTCGCCGGCGCGGGCAGCGGCAATCGACCATGCGCCGTCATGACGAAGCCACGGCTGATGGGCAGCGGCGCCGACTCGACCACATCGACGCCCAGCGCCCACAAGCCCCAGGCACACCCGACCAGATCGACCACGCTGTCGACCGCGCCCACCTCGTGAAAATGAACGTCCTCTACGGTGGTCCCGTGTACCCGCGCTTCGGCCTGCGCGAGCACCGCGAAGGCGCTCAGGGCGCGCTCGATCACAGGGGGTGGCAAGTCGCTCTGGGCGACCATGTCGCGCAGCTCTTTGTAGTGCCGACCGTGATGCGTATGGGCATGATCATGAGGCTGTTGGTCGGCGATGACATCGCCCACCCAGACGTCGACTTTGACGCCCGTCAGGCTCGACTTGCTGACCCGCTTCACGTCAAGCCGCCAGGGGCTCAAATCGAGGGTTTGCAAGGCGTCAACCATGCGATCGACGTCGAGCCCCAAATCGATCAATGCACCGAGGGTCATGTCACCCGCGATGCCACTGAAGCAATCGAAGTAGAGCAGCCGACTCATGGACCTTCGTCGTCAGATGCAACGCCAGAGGTCACGTCGCGGTTGATCAAAGTGGCGGTATATGCTGCGCCGAAGCCATTGTCGATGTTCACGACGCTCACGCCAGCCGCGCACGACGTCAACATGCCCAACAATGCGGCCACGCCACCGGCGCCTGCCCCATAGCCAACGCTGGTGGGCACCGCGATGACCGGCCGGGCGACGAGCCCCGCGACCACGCTCGGCAAAGCGCCCTCCATGCCGGCACATACGATGAGCACTGCGGCTTCACGCAGCCGGCCAATTTGGCTGAGCAGGCGATGCAACCCGGCGACGCCGACGTCGTCGAGGCGCGCCACGCGGTTGCCCAGTTGGGTCGCGACACAGGCCGCCTCAGCCGCGACGCGTCCATCGGCAGTCCCCGCCGCGACGACGAGCACGAGCCCGGTGTTGGTGACTGGCGGCAGCGTCGATGGCGCCCACAGACAGCGCGCTTGAGCGTCATACACGCTGTCGGGCAGCGCCGCCTGGACCGTCTCGGCCGTGCCCGCCGCGACCCGGGTGACGAGCACGCGCTGGTCGTTGTCGCGCAGCGCCTGGGCGATGGCGATGATCTGCGCCGCCGACTTGCCGATGCCGAAGATGACCTCGGGTACGCCGCGTCGCTTCTCGCGGTTGAGATCGACGCGGGCGAAGCCGAGGTCCGAGATCGCGGCATCCGCGGCGGTGTGCGCCGACACCGCGACGAGCGCGTCGTCGACGGCCGTCTCACCCGCCGCCACCGCCGCCAGAATTGTACGCAATACATCACTCATGAAGGTTACCCATCAAAGTCACTCATCAAAGTCGTCCCGCAAGGTTGGCGAGCAAGGGTGGTCATCGAACGGCCAGCTCGCGCAGGGCGAGGACCAGGACGGGCTCCCCGGACGCCAGCCGGGTGACGCCGCTCGCCGTGCCGATCGCGTCGAATGGTGTTGGAATGGGCTGAATTAACATGTCGCGGTTGCCGATGATCGCGTCGACCTCAAGGGCCGCGCGCGGCTCGTTGAGCAGGAGCACCACGCCACCGAACTCAGTCGGTCGACCCGGCACTTGCAGCAATGGCCAGCGCTCATCACCCACGCAGACGCTGTCTTCAGCGTGCTTGACGGAGGGTCCGGCTAATTCGCGATCGATCCAGGCGCGATGCACCCCGAACTTCTGCCCGCCGATGACCACGATGCGCAGCCCGGTGACCCCGCGCGTGCGGGGCAGGTTGAGGCTGAAGACCGTGCCATGCGCCGGCCGGCTGCGCACCGACACATGGCCGCCGAGCCCCTCGATCGCCGTGGCGACCGCGTCCATGCCGATGCCGCGGCCGGCGCCCGCGTTGGCGACGGTGCGCGTCGTCAGCCCGGGGACGCACAGCAGGCGACACAGATCACGGTTGGCCCAGCGTTGCGCAGCCTCGGCGGCGACCAACCCCGACGCGACCGCGCGCTTGACCAAGCGCTCTGCGTCGACGCCGCCGCCATCGTCTGCGAGCTCGATGATCACCGCGTCATGGGCGCGCCGACAACGCAGGGTGATGGTGCCGACCTCGGGCTTGTTGGCCGCCGCGCGCACGTTGGGCAGCTCGATGCCGTGCTCGACGGCGTTGCGCACCAGATGCGTCAGCGCGGCGTCGATGCCCTCCACGATGGCCCGATCGACCCGCTCATCGGCCCGCTCGACGACCAGCACGGCCCGCTTGCCCACCTCGCGCGCCATATCGCGCACCACCCGCGGCAGGCGGTCAGTCAGCACACTGATCGGCACCATGCGCACGGCGCTGGTCTCGGTCATCAACGCGTCGACCAGCGTGCGCAGGCGGCTGTGCGCCGGCCCAAGTCCCTCAACAGCCAGCCGGACGGCCTCGGTGCGCGAGAGCACCTGATCGATCCACGCGGTCTGCACGCGCATGCTGCGCTGCGGCTCCGGCCGCCGGATGATCGCCGCTTCGCGTGGCGGCGGCGTCGGGCGGCTCGCGGGTGAGCCGAAGCTGCCGGTGAAGACGAGCTCGTCCTCGGACACGTCTGGGGTGCACTCGATGGTCAGATCGGTCCAATCGGGCAGCGCCTCGACGAACCTGCGCACGCGGTCTTCAGACGCCCCTCGAATGGCCACCCGCATGCGCGCGCCGCATCGCCCGGCCCGCAGCTGATCGAGGCTGGGCACGGTGTCGATCACGCTGCCCAGACGACC
>JBNMOZ010000135.1:0-10883 GCA_051276005.1 Bradymonadia bacterium
TCCGACGATGTCGTCGTTGCCAAAGACGGTCGCCAGCGTCGTATCGCTGTGGCTCAGGCCTTCGTTGTCGGTGACCGTCAGGCGCACCGTGTACAAGCCGGCGCTCAGGTAGCTGTGCCGGGGGTTCTGCATGTTGTTGACCGGCGTGCCATCGCCGAAGTCCCACGCCCAGGCGACCACCTGGCCGTCGAGATCCTCGCTGAGGGTGCCGTCGAAGAAGACTGACTCCTCGACACCCTCGTCTTGGAACACGGCGGGGCCGGCGTCGGCGATGGGCCGGATGTTGACGTTGAGATCGACGCGCACGTGATCTTCGGCGCCGTTGTTGTCGATGATCGTCAGATAGGCCGTGCGCGCGCCCTCGTTGGCGAAGGTGTGCATGATCGTCAAGCCAGCCGTGATCGTGCCGTCACTCATGGTCCAAAACGCGCTGGCGATCTGTCCGTCGGGGTCGAGCGCGGCGGTGCCGTCGAGCTCGAAGGCTTCGCCACGGGGCACCATACGACTGTCGGCCACCGCGTCGGCGCGGGGCTCTTCATTGGCGTCGGGATCATGCTCGAAGGCGCCGATGTCGACGCCGT
The DNA here is from genome assembly GCA_051276005.1 of Bradymonadia bacterium. GTDB lineage: Bacteria > Myxococcota_A > Bradymonadia > UBA7976 > UBA1532 > JBNMOZ01. The sequence goes on from JBNMOZ010000135.1 coordinate 582, forward strand.
TGGCGAAGTTGCGCGCCTTGCCGGTCACGTCGATCGGTGGGATCTGCGCGACGTTGGCCTGACCGGCGTTGATGGCGGGCGACTGGCGCCAAACCTTGCCGTCCCACCAGCGCGGGAAGGCCTCCCAGTCATCATCTTCAATGAGCGGGTTGTCGAGCACCGGGTTGACGTTCTCGCGAAAGCTCACGCCCGAGTTGCTGTGCTGCGGGAAGTGCAGGTTGTGTCGCGAATACACGTCGGTGCGATAGTTGACGTTGTTGTCGCGGAGCCAGTTGGCGGTGCAGTTGACCAACAGGTTGTTGTAGACGTACGCCCGCAGGAAGTCCTGGCTGCCGCCGCGGCGCACGACCATGCAGTCGCTGGCGTGCACGACGGTGTTGTTGACCAAATACACGCTGTAGGTGGTGCGGGCGTTCTGATAGACGTCGATGCCCTGCGACACATGGGTCACATAGGTCGATCGCACGTTGCCCGCCGAGTCGTTGATGTCGACGCCGATGCCGTTGCCGTCACCGATCAGCTGCGCCCCAAGGATGTCCATCGTGGGGGCCTGGGTCACCTGGTTGACCTGCACGCCGACGTTGGCGAAGTGCCGCACCTCAAGCTGCGTGAGCGGCGCCGCGCGCGGGCCGTAGAGGCGGACGCCATAGTCGGGGAAGTCGAGGCGGGCGCGATTGACGACCGCGTCGGGGGCGTTCGCGAAGAACAAGCCCGCCCAGTCGCCCGGGCGCGGTGCCTCGGCCGCCGAGCGGAAGTGGACGACCGCACCTTCGGCGCCACCGATGGTGGCGATGGCCCCGGTCAAGAAGCGAAACTCAGTCAGCGTGGGCGTGGGCAACGCACCCATCAGGTCGGTGCGCGCGGCGATATTGAGCACGACACCCGGCTCGAACGTCACAGTCACGCCTGCGGGCACGGTGATGTCGCCCAGGATCGTGTACGGCGAGGCCGCCACGGTGAAGTCGAAGTCGTCCCATAGGACCCCCGCCAGCTGCGGGCCAATTGCGTCGGTGAAGGGCTGCGCGCCGACGTGGCTGCCATTGGCGCCCATGGCGCGCAGCGGCGAGAAGCGGGTCGGCTCGTAATTGCGCAAATCGAGGTCTGCGAAGAGCGGGTTCTCGCTGAAGCAGCCGCTGCCACGGGGGCTATAGCCATTCCAAGTCGACGGCACGATGCCGGCCCAGGGCGCGCGCACGTTGCCCCAGTTGTTGGTGTTCGCGCAGGTCAGCGCGGCGCGGTAGTTGACGTTGCCGTCAAAGACGCCTTCGCGGGTGTTGTGCGAAATGGTCGTCGAGCGCAGCTGCAGGTTGAGGAAGTCTTGGCTGCCGCCGCGGCGCGTGTAGATGCCGTAGCCGGTGTTATGCGCCACCGTGCAGTGATCGAGAGCCACGGTGCGCGTCGAGCGATGATCCTGATCGGCAGACAGACCGTTGCCACCATTGTCGTGCATCAGGCTGTCGTTGATGGTCGCGGCCGAGTCGTGCACGTAGATGCCATCGCTCGTATTGTTGCGCGCGGTGACTTCGCGCAGCGTCGCGGTGGCCTGACCGTCGACGTAGATGCCGCGGTTGTTGAGCTCGACGACCGTCTGCTCGACTTCGGGTGTGCCGCCGTTGATCCACACGCCAGCGTCGCTGCTGTGGTGAATGGTCGCGCCCGCGACGATGTGATCGTTCGAGTACAGCGACACGCCGCGATAGGCATAGCCGATGTCGACTTGGGCGATATTGAACGCCTCGGTGTTGGCCAGGATCACCAAGCCATACCAGTCGCCGTTACCGGGCGCGGCGGCTGCCGACGTGAAGCGCACCGGGCGCGAGTTCGTGCCATCGGCCTCGAGCGTGCCTTCGACGCGAATCTCGATCAGGTTGGGGTTGAGGCCGCCCTGCATGCTGTCGGTGTCGGCCGCCATGCGGAACTGCGAGCCGGGGCGGAAGGTGACCGTGGCACCGGCCGCGACAACCATGTCGCCGGATAGGTCGTTGACGCTGAGCGCCTCGAAGACCCGGTTTTGATACCAGAAGCCGTGCAGACCCGCGCCCGTCTCTGCACCGACATGCGGCACCGCGCCCTTGGTGGCTGCTGCGTTCACGCGGTCCCAGTACCGTGCTGGCGAGCGATCGGTGGGCTCGAAGTTGTTGTTGTCTGGATCGGCCAGCAACGCGTTATAGCGTAGGCTGGTCGCGAAGTTGCCCGGGTTGCTGACGCCGCTGAAGATGCTCGAGCCCCACCAGACGTTCTGCGAGAATGAACGCAGGACGGCCCGATAGTTGACGTTGCTGTCCCGAATCAAGAAGCCAGTCTGTGCGCCCAGGATCGAGTTGTTGATGTTGAGGTTGATGAAGTCCTGACTGCCGCCGCGGCGGGTCTCGAGGGCGTCACCGTTCGCGTAGAAGGTACAATAGTCGACCGTGTAGGTCGCGGTGCGGCGCTCGTTCTGATCGAAGTAGATGCCCTCACCCAGGTTACGCGCCAGCACCAGACGCCTGAACGTGGCGTCCTGGTCGCGCATGTAGATGCCCGCCGTGCGGTGGTCGGTGATGACCATGTCCTGCAGCGTCGCCGGGATGCGATCGACGTAGATCCCGCGGCTGCCGGTGCCGCCGCCGTCCAGCGTGATGCCGCCGAACGTGAACGCGCCGCCGCTCGCGAAGGTCACGCCGGTGTTGGCGTAGTCCCGCGCCGCCACGTCCGTGAGGCCGATCTGGATGGTGGCGGGGCTGTTGAATTTGAGGGGGTTGTCGGCCCAGAGGATGTCGGTCGATGCCAGGGTCAAGGTCGCGTTGGCGTTGACCGCGATCCCCTCGTAGCCGCCCGGCGCGTCGCCCCCGTCAGGGCGCACGACCACGCGGTTGGCGGGCTCGCCATTGGCGACCAGGCCACCGTTGACGGTGATCGTCGTCGCCGCGCCGCGCACCCGCACAATGACCCCGGGCTCGATGGTGAGCGTGGCGCCCACCTGAACGGTCAGGTTGCCCGTGACCACATAGGGGCTCTGTGCGGCCTCCCAGGTGGTGTCTTGATTGATATTGCCAACGACATCAACAGCACCGGCGGATCCGGCGATCAGAAGGGTCAACAGACCCGCACTCCACGCAATCGCGCGCATGGTCTCTCCAAAAGCGATGAGCTAATCGAAATCAAGACCAGGAAGTGGAGTTGTGTCAACGAGATTTACTGAACCGGGACGCCGTTCGGTATTGCCGCTTTAGCACCCGAGTGCGACCGTGGCCGCCATGCGCATACCCTCTCGACTCGCGGTGTTTACGGTGCTCCTGACCGCCCCCTGCAGCGCAACGGCGAGCGGGCTCGACGCCCCGTCGATCGGCGCGGTCTTCTCGGGTCCGCTCACCCGCGACGCGGCGTCGCTCTATCACAACCCCAGCCTGCTGGTGCGCCTGGATCGCCCAACCTTGCTCGCCAGCCTGGGCGTCGTCGCCGGGTCCATCGGATACACCCGGGACTATCGCGGGCAATATCAGTTCGCCGATGGCTTCGAGATCAACGATCCGGTGGCGCCCGAGCACCTCGACGCGAGCAAGCGCGGCCCCCAGAGCGGCGTCTCGGCGTCGATCTTCTCGCCCACTGCCGACCTGTTCTTCGCGCTGCCCATCAACCGCAGCCTTGCGCTGGGGTTCGGCTTCTACGCCCCCTACGCCGCCCCTGTGGCCTTCCCCGACGACGGCCCTCAGCGCTTCACGCTGCAAGAGGCCTTCATCGCGGTGACCCATCTGACGGCCGGCGTCAGCATGGCCTTTGGCGACCGCTTCAGCGCCGGCGTAGGCGTCAGCTATGTGTTCGGCACCGCGAACCTGCGCCGGCTCGAAGACTTCGGGTCGGTGCCTGACTTCGGCGACGCGCTGGCCAACCCGCCCATCTCGCAGCCCAACAGCTTCGGGGCCGACGCGCCCTCCACCGTGCGCGAGCTCGACGTGCTGGCCCGCCCGTTCTCGTTGACCAACGCGGTCGCCCACGCGGTCACGTTCAACGCGGGCGTGACCTTCGCCGCCAACGACACGGTCGACCTCGCGCTGACCTATCAGCACGGCGCGCAGATGGACTTCGAAGGCGACTTCGCCCTCGACATGAGCGACGACCTCTTCACCCAGGATCTCGCGGCACAAGGCCTGGTCTACAAGCCCCTCATCGAGGGCGTCGCGCAGCTCGGCTTTCGCCTGCCCACCCGCATCGGCGCGGCGGTCGCGGTGGACGTGAACCCGGCCCTGCGGCTCGAAGGCCGGCTCGCGTACATCACGTGGTCCGATCTGGACGCGTTCGACATCTCGCTGACCTCGCCCGACCTGGCCCAGCCTGAGTTCGGCCTGCCCGCCACGTCGGCCAAGGCGTTGCGCCGAGACTGGGACGACAGCGTGCACCTGACCGTGGTGGGCGGCCACACGCTGCAGGGCGACTCGAGCGGGGGCGACGCGGCCCACAACCCAACGGTGCTCAACTGGCTGGTGGGCTACCAATCTCCGGCCAGCCCCGACGCCACCGTCGACGCCGCGTCCCCCGACGGTCAGCGCTTCCTGGCCGGCTTCGGCGCCACGTTCGGCTTCGACAACGGCATGCGGCTCGGCTTGGATACGCAGCTTCAGGTCATCGCGCCGCGCACCGTAACGGCGTCCCGATTTGATCTGGGCAACGGCGAATACACATTGTTTCTTGCGTCGTTGGGCGCGCACTTGACCGTCCCGTTTGGAGAGGCGCTATGAGAGCACGTCGAATTGCGAGCGTCGCTCTGATGGCGCTGACCGCCTGCGCGAGCCCCGAGGCCGAACCGCTGGCGCCTCCGCCGCCGATCCTCGATGGCGGCAACCGCGACGTGGGGGCCGATCCCGATCAGGGCGTCGTGGCGCCGGGCAAGCAAGAGCGCACCTTTACGCTGCGCATCAACGACGCGCCGTCCGCGCCGCTCACGCTCGACATGAACCGCGACGAGGTCAATGAGCTGCTGGGGCCGGTGGCCCGCGACATCGTGCTGCTCGAGCTCGATCCGGTGCCGCTGCTGCGCAACATCATGCGCGAGGTCAAGACCGCCTGCGGCACCGATTGGCAGCGCGACGCGCAAGATCCCGAGTACGACTGCAGCGGCACGGCGCTGGGCCGAACCTTCGCCGCGCCGGCGCTCGAGAGCCCCGAGTTCGCGCTCATTCGCGTGCTCACCATGACGTCGTCGAACGTGCTGGTCGAGGGCACGAGCATCAGCTTCTTGCAGCAGGTGGCCGACCGGTTCGGCATCGGCGGCGGCTTCGGTCAAATTCTCGCCGACGCCCTGCAGATCGAGCGCACCACCGAGATCGTGCCCAGCGACGCGATCGTCGCGAGCCTGCGCGAGAACCTGCTGGTGACGCATCCGAACACGGTCAACGGCGGCCGCATTCGCGTCACGCTGCACGACGCGCTCAACGACTTGACGACGCTCAGCGCCACCTTGGGGCCCGTGCCCGGCCACCCCGGCGTGATCGATCCCAACTCAACACCCTACGGCGCCGTCTTCGGCCCCGACTTTCGCATGCAGGTCATCGCCGACTCGAACATCCGCGTGGTCGACGGCATCAAGGCGGCGGGCGGGGTGGACAACATCAACCTGCTCGTCGACACGCTCGGCCCCACCTTCGACGATCCGTTGGAGTTCGACTTCGAGCGCCCCGAGCGCTTCACCATCACCGGCTTGGTGCCCGAACCGACCGTCGACATGCGCTTCGCGATCTACGAGCACGATCGCTTCGCGCCGGCCTGCACCGCCGACGAGGGCTGCAAGACGAACACGCCGGCGCAGCCCTGGGGCAACGCCTCGATCTGGCGCCTGCCACCGCACTCCCTCGAATACATCACGGCCTACGCAGCCTTGCTGACATACGGCCAGCTGCGCGGGCACCAATGCTATATCGCCTGCGCCGCCACCGAGGTCTCCATCGGGCAGGACGGCGATCCAGCCGGCTGGACGGTCTTCGGCATCCCCTTCGAGTTGGGCCCCGAGAGCCAGTACGTGTGGGAGTTCATCGCCGAGGTCGCCCAAGTGGCTTTGCACGGGCCCAACGGTCGCAACTTCGACGAGGGCGACGTCGACGTAAAGTTCACGCTCTCGGGCGTCGTCACCGGCATCACGGGCCCGCAGGCCGCCGAAGCCACCCGCCCCTTCCTTCAGCAGCAAGGATCAGAGCTCGCGCAGTTCATCCTCGGCAACTTCCGCGAGCGATCGGGCGCCGTCGACTTCTACTACCGCCGCGCCGATGACGGCACCGCCATGCTCTACTTCGTCGCGCCATCAGACCTCGCAGAGGGGCTGGGCTACGGCTGGCAGACCCCCGGCTTCTTCGCCGACGCCGCGCTGACGCAGAAGGTCTCGGCGACGCAGATCGACGGGGTCACCGACACCGCGCATGAGAAGCTCAGCGTTGAAGGCGGCGAGCAGGTCGTGTTCATGCGAGACGACGCGGGGCGACGCTTCGAGGTGCGGATCAACGCCGCGAGCCCGGGGCACCCAAGCATCGATCTGGCGGTGACAGAGCTATGAGGACCGCCACTCGCCTCGCGCTTATGCCCGCGCTCCTCGCGGTGCTGCTCACCGGCTGCTTCGAACCGATCACCCTCCCGCCCCAGATCGCCACACCCGCTCTCAACCCCGGCGCCACCCGCGAGGTCGAGCTGCGGGCGCTGCGGCTCGACGTTGAAGGCTTTGAGCAGACGCTCACCCTCGCCGACCTGCGCAGCTTGCCGCGGGCGACCCTCGAAGAGCTGTGGCTGCTCGACCTGCAGATGCAGCCCCTGGTCGCCAACGCGCTGCTCTTCGTGCGCGACGCGACCCCCGAACAGCTCGGCAGCCAGGCCGCGATCAACATGCAGCGCCTGCTGCGGTTCACGCCCAACGACGTCGACTTCAGCCAGACCGAGATGGAAGAGATGCTGGCGTTGAGCGCGTCCATCGGCGCCCCGCCGGCCAAGGCCATCGCCGACCTGCTGCAGATCGATCGCGCCGCGGCGGTCATCCCGCTCGAGGTCGCGGCCGAGGCGCTCACCATCGGCCTGATCGGCAGCCACCCCGCGGGCCAATTCCGCCCAGGCCCGGTCACGGCCGAGCACCCCGACGGCCAGCACCCCGTCACGCCCGGCACCATCCCGGTCACGCTCGCGGACGTCGTCGACGAGTTCGCTGGGCTGGTCGACAAGTTTGGTCCCGTGATGCTCCCCGACGGCACCCAACACCCCGGTTTTATTGAGGAAGCCTCAGGGTTCGCCGTCATCGAAGATCAGTTCGGCATGACGGTCAAAGTGAACCTCAACGCCCTGCCCTACAAAGGCCTCGACCTGACCGACGCCAGCGTCGCCAGCGTCAACAGCATCAACACCCAAATATCGAACATCTTCGACACATCCGATCCCGACTGGCTGCGCGTCGACGGCCTGGTGCCCGAGCCCTCGATCTCGAAGCTGACGGTGCGCGTCACCGAGAACCCGCGCCGCATCCTCCCTGGCCGATCGCGCACGCCCCTGCCCTATGGCGACGGCGAAGCCTGGACCATCCCGCCCTGGCAATTCGAGCGCCTGGTCGGCGAGATGGCCCGCAGCGAGACGCTCAACAAGGCCCTGCCCAACTGTGTCGAGTACACGGTCGGCCAGGGCACGGTCGTGTTCCGCGGCTGCGTCGATGCCACGGGTTGGACGACCTTCGAGACGTTCAACAATGCCGGCAACCCGCCGCCCGACATGTACCTGTGGGATCTGCAGCACGACATGGCCCAGGTGCGGCTGCACGATGGCGGCCTGCAAGAGGGCGAGGCCGCCGTCGCGTTCACGCTCAACAATGTGTTGGTGGGCATCGGCGCCACCGAGATGGTCGAGCGCATCAAGCAGAACTTCGCCAGCAACCCCCGCGCGTTGAGTGAACTCGCATCACTGACCAACGAGACCACCGTCGGTGCGGCCGACTTCTTCTACTACCGCGCCCGCGCCGACGGCTCTGCCACGACTCAGGGCGACTGGCTGTACTTCATCGCCCCCACCGACATCCCCCGCCAGGCAGACGACGCTGGCGCGGATGGTCAACGGGTGCGTCCCTACAGCTATCCCGCGCCCGGCTTCTTTAGCGACGAAGGCCTGACCCAAGCGCTGCACTCCCGCACGCCGGTCGATGGCGACGTCGACCACCTCAAGGTGCGCATCCAAGCGGGGCAGACGCTGTTCATCGCCGATGATGTGGGGCAGGTATATCGCATCGATGTGCGGGCGAAGCCCAGCCGAGCGCGGATCGCATTGGGCGTCACGCGGGTGCGCTAGATCAGCGATCAGGGTTGCTCTACTCAGACGCTGACTCTCCGCCAAAATAATGCGCAAGAGTGCAACGGATTGCCCTTCCCCGATCCGGGCATCCCGAGGTTTTCAAAGCCCGTGAAGAATAACGCCACCCCAAAACCCTTAAACGGCGTACACTTGCGGCGACACAGGCATGGCGACAGAAAATCAAGAAAAAATCAACGCGCGTTCTTGCGGATCATTACTCAGTGCTTACTTATGTTGCCACGCTTGACGGGAGACTCCTTTGCAGATTTTGGCTGAATTCTTCGCTTTCCCCACGGCCATCTTCACGCTCCTGCTCGCGCTCTCCCTCCTCTATTGGTTGTTCGTCATCCTGGGCGCCCTCGACATCGACATGCTCGACTTCGGTGAGGCCGCTGAAGGCATGATTGACGGGGCCGCCGAAGGCGCCGCCGAAGGTGCGTTCGAGGGCATCGCCGAGGGTGCTGCCGAAGCCGGCGCGGAGGGCGTTGCGGAGGGCGCAGCCGAAGCCGGCGCGGGCCTCTTGTCGGCGCTCAAGCTGCGCTCGGCACCGGCCACGGTCGTCTTCAGCTTCATCGTCTTGTTCGCCTGGGCCGTCAGCTTCATGAGCGTGCGCGCCGTGGCCGGCTGGGGCCTGACCGGTGCCCTCGTGGGCCTGGGGATCATGGTCGTGGCCATCATGCTCGCGTTGCCGCTCGCGTCGATCGCGATTCGGCCGCTCGCGCCGGTCTTCAGGCCGGCCCACGCCCGCACCCGCGCCGATTTGCTGGGTCAGTTCTGCGTCATCTCGACCCAGAAGGTCACCGACCGCTTCGGTCAGGCGAACTGCCATCTGGGCGGTGACGACCTGCTCATCCAGGTGCGCGCCGCCGAGTTCAACACCCTCTCGAAGGGCAAGCAGGCCCTCATTATTGACTACGACCGCGAGCGCGAGGCCTATCTGGTCGAGCCGCTCGGCGAGCGGAAGGCTGGCTTGTAGCGGAGACGAGCAGTCAGTGGTGGGGCCCCGCGGCTGACCTCGCCGCGCGCACGCGGTCATGCAGCGCCATCGAACCGAGAGACGATGAACGTCGGGCAGTGTAGGCTGTCGCCGTCAAAGTCAGATGTACATCTTCAGAGAGCCGACGCACGTGCGGGTGCGTGCCGAAAACCAACGTCGACGAATATCCGTCGGCTGAGAAGAAGGAGCCCAGATGCCTGCATGGCTGATTGTCACCCTCGTCGTCATTGGCGCTGTCGTCGTCATCGCAATCGGGATCATGTTCCTGATCGCCAAGTTCTACCGCAAGGTCGACCAGGGCCGGGCGCTCATCATCAACAAGATGAAGATCGAGCCCGAGGTCACCTTTACGGGCGGCGTCGTGGTGCCCATCATCCACCGCGCCGAGGTCATGGACATCTCGGTGAAGACCATCGAGTTGGAGCGATCCGGTACCGAAGGTCTCATCTGTAAAGACAACATCCGCGCCGACATCAAGGTCACGTTCTTCGTGCGGGTCAACAAGACCAAGGAAGACGTGCTCAAGGTCGCCCAGGCCATCGGCTGCGCCCGCGCCAGCGACCAGGACACCCTCGAAGAGCTGTTCATGGCCAAGTTCTCTGAGGCCCTCAAGACCGTCGGCAAGCGCCTGGAGTTCGAGCAGCTCTACACCCAGCGCGACGACTTCAAGGACCAGATCATCGAGGTCATCGGCCAAGACCTCAACGGCTACGGCCTCGAGGACGCGGCCATCGATTACCTCGAGCAGACGCCCATGTCGAAGCTCGACCCGGCCAACATCCTCGACGCCCAGGGTATTCGGAAGATCACCGAGCTGACCTCTGGCCAGAACGTGCAGACCAACGAGCTCAAGCAAAAAGAGCGCATGGAGATTGGCCGCCAGGACCTCGCCGCCAACGAGGCGATCTTCCGCTTCGAGCAGCAAGAGGCCGAGGCCCTCGCCAAGAAGCTCAAGGAGATCGAGGTCGCGCAGCAGCAGCAGACCAACGAAGCCCTCCGCGTTCGACACGAAGAAGAGAAGC
>JBNMOZ010000136.1:0-10847 GCA_051276005.1 Bradymonadia bacterium
TCTGCCGGACGCCGACATCGAGCCCGACGCTGCGATCGCCCTGGCCGATATGGGGCCTGAGCGCGACGTGGCCATCCCGCCCATCGAGGTGGTGGGCGTCGAGACCCGCCTCAACTCAGCGCTGTCGGCCGCGGGCGCGGACAACCTGGTCACCTGCGTGGCGGTCGACGCCAACGGCGACGCGGTTGAGGGGCACTCCTTGCGCGTCGATGTTCGCCCGATCGAGGGCTGGGCGCGCGGCGCGATGGATCGCAAGCGCCTGACCGGCCAAACCGCGGGCGTCTTCCAGGTCACCTGCATCGGCGACAGCCTGGGCCTGCGCGACGCCAGCCCCGCCCGCTGGGAGGTCATCGCGGGCGATCCGGTGCGCTCGGCGACGGTGGTCGATCCCCCGGTCATGCTGGCGGGCGAATCAAGCGCGGTGGACTGCTTCGCCTGGGACGCCTTCGAGAACCGCGTCGCGCTCGACGGCGAGATCGACATCGACACCCGGCCTGACGCAGCCGGCGTCGTGGTCATCGAACGCACGGTCAGCGCCACCGCGGCCGGCCGATACGACGTCACCTGCGACATCCCCGGCACCGCCGGCCCCGCCGCTGAGCTCGCCGTCTTGCCGGGCCAGCCCGCGCGCCTCGTCGCCGGGCTCACCCCGGTGCGGGCCATCTACGCCGTCGGCCAGGTGGTCACATACGCGGCGCGGGTCGTCGATGAGTTCGACAACACCGTGCCCGACGCGCCCCTCGTTTGGGACAGCGCGCCCCCCCTGCCCGTCTTCGGTGAAGGCCGCGTCCGCCCGCTCTCCGAGGGCCGCTACATGCTGACGGTCGACGTCGAAGGCACCGACCTGCACGCCGAAGCCGAGATCATCGTCGACGCTGGCGGCCCCGCGATCTCGTGCAGCACGCCGGGCCTGGGCGCGATGGTGCCCGAGGGCCCGCTCGACCTGCGCGGCCGCGTGGCCGACCTGGTGGGTGTGGAGCGTTTCACGGTGGATGGCGCAGCGGTCGCGCTCGCCGCCGACGGCAGCTTCACGGTGGGCGTCGATCCACAATGGGGCCTCAACGTGCACGAGCTGGTCGCCGAAGATGCCGCGGGCAACGTCAACAGCGTGTTCTGCGCCTACTTCGCCAGCCGCTACGTCCCCGAGGATGACGTCGCCGGCAACAGCATCCAATTGCACCTGTCGCAGGCCGCGATCGACGACGGCCCCGGTGATCGTCCGCTGCGCTCCATCGCCGACTTGCTGCGGCGCATGCTCGACTCAGCCGCGTTGATCGACACGGTGGTCGACTCGGTGCAAAACCCCGTCCTGCCCGTCGAGTGCCGCGCCCGTGTCCCGTTCTTCAACACCTGCGTCCCCTTCACCCGAATCGGCGCTGACTTCGAGGGCATGCGCATCAACGGCGCGCGCACCGTCGACATCGACTTGGTCAACGGCGGGTTCCGCATGCGGGCCCGCCTCAATGACATCGACGTGGATGTGCGCCTGCGCGGCGACTTCAGCAACCGCGGCACGATCACCGCCTCGTTTATCGCCGTCGACGTCACCTTCGACGTGCGGCTGCTCAACGGACGCCCCGACGTGCGGGTGCGCGGCAACGCGGCCACCCAGGTCGGCGACCTGAGCTCAGACTTCGACGGCATCATCTCGGGCACGCTGCTCGACCTGGTCTTCGGCGCCTTCGAAGGCACCATCCGCGGCGAGATCGCGGGCGCCATCGCCGGCTTCATCTCGGGCGAAGCCGATGACTTGGTGCAGGGCGTGCTCGGCGGGCTCGACCTCGCGGCGCTCGCCTTGGAGTTCATCGTCCCGCCGATCGGGGGCAGCCCGGCGACGGCCCTGGGCCTCGCGGTGAGCTTCACCAGCCTGACGGTCAACCCCCAACGCATGCTCATCGGCATCGGCTCGCGCGTCGACGGTCCGGTGCGTCAGGCCGCGGCGTCGGCCGGCGTGCCGCAGCCGCCCGGCCCCCGCACCATCGTGCTGGATCCCGAAGGCAGCGCCGGCGCGAGCATCAACTTGCTGCTCGTCAACCAGCTGCTGCATCGACTCTGGCGCGCCGGCGTCTTCAACATCCCCGACGCGGGCGCGCTCATCGGCGGCTTGCCCGACGGTGCCCGCTTCAGCCTGCTGGTGCTCACCCCGCCCGCGGTCATCGGCACCGGCGGCGGCGCGGTCCGCATGCACCTGGGGCCGGCCATCGCCGAGGTCGCCTATCCGGGCCTCTTCGATGATCCGCTCACCCTCAACATCGCGGCCTACATCGACGCAGACGTGGCCCTGGAGAACGGAAACGAGGTCAGCTTCGGCAACCTCACCGTCGACTCGTTGTCGCTGAGCATCGACGACTCCGCTGTGACCCCCGAGGCTCGCGCTACGTTGGAGCGCGAATTTGGGCGCATCATCCAAGGCGTGGTCGACGGCGCGCTCTCGGGCGCCCTGCCTGCCCTGCCCGTGCCCGACTTCGCGCTGCCCGACTCGCTCAGCGAGTTCGGCATCCCCCGCGGCACCCGCCTGGGCTTGCGCAACCTGTCGCTCGACAGCAACCCGAGCCACTTCGTGCTGGATGGAGACTTCGGCGAATGAGCGCTACTTCAAAGCCGCGGTACACCCGACTCTCATGCCTCGCGCTCGGCGCGCTCCTCGTCTTCGGCTGCACCGACGATGGCGTCGACGTCAGCCCCGTCGACCAGAGCGTCGCGCCCGATATGGCCATCGTTGACGACGGCATCGTCGAGGACGCGATGGTCGAGCCCGACGCGATGGTCGTGCTGCCCGACATGGCACCGCCACAGGCCCAGACCGGCTGGGTCCTCGTCGACGTGGCGCCCCGCCGGCCGGTCTACACCACCACCGACACGTTCACCGCGACGGCTGAGGTGTTCGACGTCTTCGGCGACATCGCCAACGACGCGGTGCGATGGTCCATCGAGCCGGCATCGATGGGCGTCGTTGACGACGCGGGCGCCGTCGAAGTGCGCGGCGAGGGTCAGGGCTTCGTGGTCGCCTGCGCCGCTGACATTTGTGGCCGCGCGGGCTTCTTCGCCGACAACGCGCCGCCCACGCTCATCGTCGCTGCGCCCGAGCAGAACGCCCGCTTGGTGGGCTTTGCGGGCCGCAACCTGACGGTACGTGGGCAGGCCCTCGACACCCGAGCGACGCCGCTCGTTCATGTCAATGGCGAGCCCGCGGACGTCGACGAGGACGGCCAGTTCGTCATCGACCTCACCGCCAACTTCGGCATCAACCGCGTCGTCGTGACCGCCGATGACAGCGTGCACGCGCCCGTTCGGATCGCGCGCGACGTCATGTGGGCCCCCCGCTGGGAGGCCGCCGACGCCGAGGGGGTCGACATCCCCGGCGCCATGTCTCTGCGCCTCGATCAGACGCTGCTCGACGCCGACGCCGAGGTCGAGGTGCCCGCCGGCGCGGGCCCGGTGCAGGTGCGCGAGTTGGCCGCCTTTGTCAGCTTGCTGATGGGGCTCGTGGATGGCGAGGGCCTGCTGGGCGATCCCCAGGTCGTGAACACCGACGCGCTGGCGTTGCGCATCGCGGGCGTCTCGCTGGGCGAGCCGGTGGTCGACATCGGCTTCACCGCCGAGGGCATCGAGCTCTTCATTCGCCTGCCCGGCATGCGCATTCGCACCGAGGGCCAGCTTACGCTTGAGGGCGATCCGCTCAGCCTCGAGGGCTCGATCAACGCCAGCATGGTCGCGTTCGCGCAGATGGGCCTCTCGCTGGGCCCCGACGGCGAGTTCATCGTCGAAGCCGGCGAGATCGGCGTCGCGGTCGAAGACATCGTGGGTGAGTTCGAGAACCCGACCGTCGAAGCGCTGCTCAGCGCGCTGGGCAGCCAGCTCAACGCCGTCGTGCGCGGTCTGGTGCTCGAGCTCGTCGAGGGCGTGGTGCGCGACTCGGTGCCGGCAGCGGTGCAGACCGCGTTGGGCGGCATCCTCACGAGCCTTGAGCGCCTGCCGCTCAACATCGACCTGGGCATCGAGGGCCTCGCCCCGGTGCGCATGGAGCTGCGCATGACGCCGGCGCAGCTCGCCGTCTCGCGCCGCGCCCGCGCCACCATCCGGCTCGACGGCCGCATCGTGCACACCGCCAACCCGCCCATGGCCCTGCACCCCGATCCGGGCGTGCCCTACCTGAGCGATGACCAGCCCCAGCCTATCCCGGGCGGCGGGTTGGGCCTCTCGGCGCGCCTCGCCTTGATCAACGCGCTGCTGCACGAGGTCTGGCGCGGGGGGCTGTTGCGCTTCCAGCCGCCGCTGCCCATGCAGTTCGCGGGTCTGCTCGGCGAAGTCCGAGTCGATGCCGAGATCCCGCCCATCGTCTCGCCGGCGCCCGCCGACTTCGATCTGCCGCTGGTCGCCGATGTGGTGCTGCGGTTGACCCTTCAGCCCGATGGCCTCAGCGAGCCGCATGTCTTCAGCCTGCTTCTGCGCGCCGGCATCGGCCTCGACATCACCGACGGCCGCTTTGGGCTCGAGCTGGCCGAGACGCCCATCCTTGACGCGGCGCTCGTCTCGCGGGGTGACGGCATGGAGCCCCCGCTGGGCCCCGAGGCGCTGGCCACCTTCATCGAGGCCGCGCTCTGGCCCGAGATCCAGGCGGCGTTGGCCGGCGGGCTCGACCTCGATCTGTCGCCCGTGGATGTGCCGGTCGGCGGCTTCTTCGAGATCGCCCCGCGCGTCGAGAGCCTCAGCATCGGGCCCGCGTTCGACGACGACGCCCGCATTGAGACCGGCCGCGTGCTGCTCGAAGGCGCGTTGCAGGTCAACGTGACCCTGGCCGAATAGGCCTGTCGCAATCGGTCTGTCAGAATCGGCGCTGGCCAACTACCCTCCCCGCCATGCGCATCGCTCTTCTCTCCCTATTACTTACGACAACAGCCGAGGCCAAGCCGCTCACCGAGCCGCTGCGCTGGTTCGGCGAGGTTGGCGGCGGCGTGGCCCTGTGCGGCGCCCGCGGCAACATCAGCTGCGAGAAGGCCGGCACCGGCGCGGCGCTCGACCTGCGCGTGGGCCGCCAGTTCGATGTTCCACTGACGATCAGCTGGGCGACGAGCGCGATCAGCTTGCCCGCCGAGGGCGTCGACAGCGGCGCGCTCTGGATCCACGGCCCCGAGATCGCGGGACGACTCACCGCGAGCGACGCGCTGCACTTCGAAGGCGCCCTGCGCGTCGGCTTTCACCACGTGGCCGGCGTACATGGCAGCGGCTACGGCGTGGGCACGGCCGATCTGCGCATCGGAGCGCGATATTTGGCCTGGCGTCGCTGGCGACTGGGGCTCGACTACAGCCTCACGCGCCCGGCGCGCACCCACAGCTGCCGCGGGGATCGCTGCGCAGATGTCGACCTGGCGCTGTTGCATCGTCTCGGGTTGGTCGTGGGCGTCTTGTTCTGGTGAGCAACGGCTGGTAGGACGGGCGTTGCAAGAGAGGTCGACTGACAAGTCGGCTGACGCAGTCGCCCCGAGGAGCCCCGCATGTTCGATACATTCGAGAAGAAGATCTACCGCTGTTGGGAGTGCCAGCACGAAGTCGACCTGAGCGTGAAGGTCTCACGCCGCGACGAGTGCCGGGCCTGTGGCGCCGATCTGCATGTCTGCAAGAACTGCAAGTTCTGGGATCCCAGCTACCAGAACGAGTGCCGCGAGAACATCTCCTCGTACATTCGTGATCGCGAGAAGGCCAACTTCTGCATGGCGTTCACGATGAAGGCCGTCGATGAAGACGACGCTGCCGAGGCGGACGACGCGCGCAGCAAGCTCGAAGCGATGTTTGCCAAGCTCAAAAAATAGCACCGGCTGCGGCAGCTCAAGAGACAGCGGCTGAGCCCAGGCCCGTCGCCCGCCGGGCCCCCCATCAGGGCGTGAAGTTGACCCGGGTCACGCCATAGGATCGCCGCCGATTGAAGCCCAGATCGCTGAGGCCGAAGTCGTCGAAGTCGAACCCGCCCCGCCGAATGACCGGCACGATCGTCAGGTTCATCCCCTCGGCATCCAGCACGAACTCCGGCGGCAGATCCGGCAACCGGTACTGGGTCACCGCGCCGGGGGTGATATGCGTCCACAACGGCAGGCCGCGAAACGACGTGATCGAGATGATGTTCGCATGCGCCGGCTCGGCCGGCCCGTCGGCGCCGTCATACAGTTCCCAGCGAATCAGGCGGTTGGGCCCCAACGCGCCGCCATCCACCGGACTGATCAAGCGCGGTGTGCCCACGAAGGGGCCGATGACCACGCCGTCTGTGACATCGCGATCCTCAACGAAGGTCACCGTATAGGGCAGCCACGCGTCGCCCGCCTGTCGGGCAGTCCCGATCCAGCGCAGGTCCATGTCGGGCTCCCAGTCGTTCATGTCGGGCATATTGCGCATGAGCAGCTGCGTCGACGGCCCCTCGATTTGGGTGTCGAGCGCCCAGTACCCTTCGGCGCCAAAATCGATGATCGCTTCGGCCTCGTAGAAGGACGGCGCAGGGGGCGCGCCGCCCGACGGGTTGAGTAGAGTGACCGGCGTCTCGAGATCCATCGGGCGGTCGAGGTTGACCGTGATCTCTTCGACCAGATCTCCCGGGCTGACGCTGATGTAGCGCTGATAGCCCATCGCGATGGGCACCAGAGCGTCGCGCATGGACCAGTAGGTCAGCTGCCCGTCGCGATACTCCTGCAGCTTGGCTTGTCGAATGTAGCCCGCGGTGACGACCACCGCGATCTGCCCGGGTCGACAGAAGATCTCGAAGTCGCCGTCCTCGAACAGGATGCCGTTGGGCTCCGACCACGGCAGGCTCTGGCGGTTGTACATCGATGAGTGGGTGGTCTCGACGAACGCGGCCAAGACCAAGCCGGGCTCAAGGGGCTTTTGAAGCGCGTCGATGCCGTTGACCGACCCCGAAATCCGTGACGGCGGGATGGGGTCGGGCGGGTTGCCCATGCCCGCCTCGATCACATGCGGCGTGATGTACACGGTCACGTTCTGCGCGGTGACGCGCTCGATGGTGAAGATCTCGTAGCCAGGCTTGGCGACGGTCACCGACGCTGGGCTGGTCACGGCGCGATCCGAGACGACCGCCTGGCCGAGCTCGTCGGTCAGCCCGGTGTAGGCCGCGATGGCCCCAACGGGCAGCACCCGCACCTGCGCCGCGGGCACCGGATCGCCGGTCGCGCCGTCGAGCACGGTGACGTTGACCGACCAGACAATCGGCTCGCCCCACACCCCGCCGAAGCGGCTGTAGGGGTCGAAGTACTCAAAAGCCTCGGGCAAGAACGCCACATCGTCGCCGCGACGCGCCAGCATGCCGACCGTGCCCGGGCGGCCCGGCGGCGTGCGCGCATACGCCTCATCGGTGCTGATCACGGTGTCGATGACCAGCGGCGCGCCGTCGAACTCGAGCCGCATGTCTTCAGCAAAGCCGCGCCCGATCAGCTGCACCAGCGTGCCGCCCGAGCGGGCACCCCGGGCCGGTCGCACGTCGAAGACCTCGATCTTCTCGAAGAACGTGATCGCGTTGGGCAGCGTCGCGCTTCGACCGCCATCGACCACTCTCACGTCCACCGGCCCGGGCGCATGGGGGTCGGCGATGCAGCGCAGGACCTGGGCCGAGTCGCGCTCACAGGGCACCGCGACGCCATCGACAGAGACCTCGGCCTCGTCGGTGAATCCGTTGCCGCCCACCACGAAGGGCTGATTGCCAATGTCGGGCAGCCGATTGGGCACCACCCCATGCAGGGCGAAGTCGCCATCATCATCTGGCAGGTACAAGAACGCGCCGGGGCGCTCGAATTCGCCGTTTGTGTTGGTGACGCGCACATCGACCATGCCGGGCGCATGCGGCGGGGTGCGGATGGTCAGGCGTTGGCGGTCGAGCTCGCTGGCGAGCACGTCAGCCGGCGCGGCGTCCAACTCGACGAGGCTACTGAGCAGCAGGCCGGCGCCCGAGAGGCGCACCTCTTCGCCGCCCGCGACGCTGCCAAAGCGGGGCGTCACGTCGTCGATGACCAAGTCTTCGGTGTACGTGAACGCGCCGACCAGACGCGAGTCGCCGTTCACGTTGCGCACCCGAACATCGACCACGCCCGGCACATGCGGCGGGGCCAAGACGACCATGCGCTCGAGGTTGCGGATCTCGACGATACGCGCCTGCGTGTCGCCGAAGCGCACCTCGGTGGGGTCGATCAGGCCGGTGCCCGAGATGAGCACCTGTATGCCGCCCCGGGCCGCGTCGGCGTTGGGCTCGACCGCGCCGATGGTCACCTCTCGGTAGTAGGTGAAGCCGTTGGGCAGCACGGCCGGCTCGACCGTGCGATCGGCCCAGCGCACCGTGACGGGCACCGAGCCCACCTGGGCGCCGCGGGGCACGGTGCAGCGCAGGTGATTCTCACTCTCCAACTCGATCTCGGTGCAGGCCCGATCGGCGAACTCGACCTGCATGCCGTTGCGGAAGTCGCGCCCGACGATGCGCACTCGCGTGCCACCCGTGAGCTCGCCGCGATTGGGGATCAGGGAGTTGAGGCGCGGGTCGTAGGGCAGCGGCTCGGCGTCGCCGAGGCCGAGGTCGACGATCATCGCGACGCCGCGATCGCGCAGGAAGGCATCGTCGCGCGCCCCCGCGTCGCCCAGCGTGCGCGCATCTTCAGCGACGCTCTGTACTGGATCGCAGGCGCTGAGGCCCCCGGCGAGCAGCAGCAAGAATGGGGTGAGCCACAGTGGGGTGAGCAAGACTGGGGTGAGAAGGCCTCGGTGGCTGAACGCTCTCATTGGATTGGGATCCTCCTGTATGCGTCGCCGCGTTGGGCCCGCGCGCTGACCAACTGCAAGCAATTCTCGCTCCGATCGCGACCGGATCACCCGATGCTGCGATTTAGCGACGCTCGTCGATGCCAATCAAAGCAGTACGCCGCTGATATGTTATCGCGTTGGGCGCCTCGGTGTTACCCGAACTGCCGCAGTTTTATGGGCAGCGGCGCGCCCACCCGTGCCCAAACGGCCTGCAGAAAGTCATCGGTCAATCGCTCGGCATCGCAGACGAGCATCGTCGGCCAGCGATGGCGAACGCGGGTGATAAATCGCCCATCGCCCGCGCCGGCTGGCGAATCTGCGCCCTCCTCGAAGTGCCGCGCGCTGCCCCGGCCACAGCTGGGTGACTTCGCCTTGCCGATCACCGCATCGGGCGGCGCCCCCGCAAGGCGGGCGTCGATGGCCGCGTCGAGCAGCGCGGTCACGTCGCGGTCCGCGGCCCGATCCATCACGCGCCCGTCAACGATGTCGATCGGTGGTCGCGGCACGCCCAGGCCGGCTTCGAGCTCGGGACAAATTGCGATCACCTGCGCGAACTGCGTGAGCATTTGCACGGGCAGGTTCAGGCGGTGCCCCCCGTCGTAGCGCACGCGATCACCCAGCAAACACCGGCTGACCCAGATGAGCGGACGCCTCATGCGGCCCTCCGCCCTCGCCAAATGCGCACGGCTCGCCTCGATCCGGCGACTTGCCTTGATCGGGCGAGGTTTGCAGTATGCGCCGCATGAATACTCAAGACCGAAGCTATACGAACAGCCACACGCAGAGCCCCGCGATCTCGCAGAAGACCTGTAACCACCTTGAGTGGCACCGCGTCTTGGATCGCCTCGCGTATCATTGTCACGGGCCCGTCGCGCAGCACGAGGCGCTCGGCCTCGACTTTCCCAGCGACGTCAGCGTGCTCAACACGCGCCTCGACCGCATCACCGAGGCGCGAACGCTGCTCGATGCCGGGCGGGCGCCCCCCGTCGGACAAGTCGTCGATGTCATCCCTGCCGCGATCCGCGCGTCTCGCGGTGGCGTGCTCGAACCCGAGGAGCTCGTCTCTATCGGCCAGCACCTCGACGTCGCGGCGCGCTGCCGGCGCTTCTTTGGCGAGGTGATGGGGGGCGCACCCAACCTGGTCGCCGTCGCCGACAACCTGGCCGATCGCCCTGACCTGGCGCGCACCATCCTCGACAGCTTCGATGCGGGCGGCGACGTGCTCGACTCGGCCAGCGGTGAGCTGGGCCAGCTGCGCACGCGGGTGACCGGCCTGCACGTCCAGCTCAAGGAGTCGATTCATACGGTCCTCAGCGGCGATGAGTATGCAGATCTGCTGCAGGATGAGTACTACACCATCCGCGAAGACCGCTATGTGCTGCCCATCAAGTCGGGCCATAAGCGGCACGTGAAGGGCATCGTGCACGGCTGGTCGGCGTCGGGTCAGACGGTCTACATCGAGCCCGAGGCGGTCTTGCAGGCCAATAACCGGCTGCTCATGGCCCAGGCTGATGTCGATCGCGAGATTCGCCGCGTGCTGACCCGCCTGTCGGCCCAAGTTGGCGGCGAGCTTGGGGTGCTGCGGCGCAGCCAGGTAGCCATCGTCACCCTCGACCTCGCGACGGCCGGCGCGCACCTGTCCAAAGAGCTCAAGTGCAGCCGCCCGACGATCACCGAGGCGCGTCGGCTGCACCTCAAGCAGGCGCGGCATCCGCTGTTGCTGCTGCAAGACGTCGCCGTCGTGCCCAACGATCTCAGCCTGGGCGAGCCTCAGCAGGCGTTGGTGATCACCGGCCCAAACACCGGCGGCAAGACCGTCGCGCTCAAGACCGTCGGTTTGTGCACGCTGATGGGCTTGGCCGGCCTGCACATCCCCGCCCTGGCGGGATCCGTCGTGCCGCGCGTGCCGGGCCTGTTCACCGACATCGGCGACGAGCAGAGCCTGTCGTCGAACAAGTCGACGTTCAGCGGCCATATCGCCAACATCATGGCGATCTTCGAGGCGGTCGAGCCCGGCTCGATGGTGCTGCTCGACGAGCTGGTGGTGGGCACCGATCCGG
>JBNMOZ010000137.1:0-10814 GCA_051276005.1 Bradymonadia bacterium
GGCGACATCGACGGCGACATGATCAACAACGGCGCCGACAACTGCCCGCGCGCCTTCAACACCGATCAGCTCAATCAGGACAACGACGAATGGGGCGACGCCTGCGATGACGACCGCGACGGCGACACCATAATCAACGACGATGACAACTGCCCCAACACGCCGAACCCGGGGCAGGAAGACAGCGACTTCGACGGGTTCGGCGACCTGTGTCCTGACGGCGATGACAGCCGTTTGATTGCCCTCAGGCTCGCCCAGTGCCGCGCTGAGAACCCGCCCGTGCTTTGGGCGAAGGCGTGTCGCGGCCCCACGAAGAAGATCGGCTGCGCAGCGACGCCGGGCGAGTCGACTGGCTCACTCTGGTGGGCCTTGCTCGCCCTGGTCGGCCTGCGGCGTCGCTGGCGTTCGGCCAGCTGACCCTCGGCCCTGGTACCGCGCCCGCCCAATCGACTACCGTCGCCGCATGCGTCGGGCCGGATTCACTCTTCTCTGCACCGTCTTCGCCCTCGCCGCGCAGGCTGCGCCACCGGTTGATCCATCGATCCTTGAAGAGCGCCTGATCCTGGTCCCCTGGGATCCCTGGTCGCTGCAAGACCATCGCCTCGCAAACCGCTTCCTCTTCGAGCAGCTCGCTGCGCCTGAGCAGCAGAGCCGCCTGTTTGCCAATGGCGAGACCCTCATCGCGGCCGCCGATGCGCAAACCGGCACCTCGCTGGGCTCGCGCGATCCGCCCAACCCCTGGCATGGCTATGTGGTGGGCGACTTGTTCGCGGCGGCGCGGCTTTGGGAGGGCATCGAGCTCAACGTGAACCTGCTGGCGTACAACGCCACATCCAGCGCGGGGGTCCGTCGCGCGACCGGGATTTTGCCGGGTGTGGCGGCGCATTTGTATGGCGAGACAGGCGATGTGACGCTCGACTTCCTCGCGACGGACTTGGGCGCGGTGACCCTGGGGCGCGGGCTCATGTTCGAGCAGCTCGAGATGGAGGGCGCGCTGTTGAAGGCCGAGTGGAACGGCATCTGGTTGCGCGGACTCATCGGCGGGCAGGTGCACGTCGCGCAGGACGATCTGTTTGTCATCAGTATGGGCATGGCCGGGCTGAGCCTTGATTGGATGGCCTGGAACCAGCAAACCGGGATGCCGCACTACCTGAGCGTATCGGGCGACTTACCGGGCCTGGGGCCGCATCTTCGACTGGCGGCACAGGGCGCGGTTCGGCTGCCGTTTCAGGGGCAGTCTGCGCGCGTCGCGGCGATGTTGCGGGCCGACTGGATGCCGCCGGCCACGCGGGACTGGACGCTGCACCTGGGCTATCAGGCGCGGTTCTACCAGCAGGGCGTCGGGCCTGGCGGCGAGGCGGTGACGCCCGTGTCGACCGGCCCCGCGCTCATCGCACGTGAAGACACCTGGCTGACCAACGCCTTCGACGCCTGGTGGCCGTCGGTCTACTACGATCAGTGGTGGCACACGGTGATGTTCGAGGCGCATTGGCAGGTCTTCGACGGCTGGGCGCTGCGTGGCGAGGTCGAGGGGGCGCTGAAGATGTATGACGACCCGCAGAGCCCCACGCGCCGCCTGCCGCGGGTGGGATCTGACGGGAGCGGTCCGCTGTATCCAGATGCGGATCTGCGCGTGATGTATCGCGCGGGTATCGAAGCGACGCCCTTCGACGGGCCGCATCGCCTGCGGCTGTGGATGATGAACAAGGCAACGCCGACGATCCCCCAAGCGGTGCCGTTCCCAACGCAGACGCGCTTCGTTCGGCGGGGGCCGACCATCGCCTTCGAAGTGGAGATCTTCCTATGAGGCGGGCCTTGCTGCTGTGGGTGGCGCTGGCGGGCTGCGGTGACGCGGTTGGACCGGACCGCGCGACCCTGTGCGTCGAGCCCGCCTTCGAGATGGGCGAGAACGCGCGGATCATGGCGGTCTTTCACGCCGAGGATGCCGCTCAGGCGATCGAACCGGTTGTCATTGATGATGTCGCGCTGATCGATGGACGCGGCTGCCTGTCGCTGCGCCCGCCGCCGGCCGCATGGTTCAAGGCGGCGGTCGAGGAGCCGCGCCTCAGGCCCGGTATTCATGAGGTCAGGGTCGCCAATCCGGTCGTTCGCGATTTGAGCGCGGGGCCGCCGTTGCGCTACTTCGGCGTGCTGATCGACCTGGCCGTGTACACCGATGGTGATCGGTCTGGGGCCTTTGAACCACCTGATGCGGTAGGGGTGGGCCCCGATCGACTGCGCATGCGCCTGTCGACGTCGGGCCGGGCGCAGCTGCCGGTCTGGCTGGGTGAGATTGACGCGCAGATGAAGGCGACCTTCCCCGAGGAGCTGTCTGGCCTGCTCGATGTACTCGCGCCGGGCAACCAGCCATTCGCTGTGTCTAAGCCTGCCGACGCGCCGCGGGCATGGCGCGGGGCCGACCGGGCGGAGCTGACCCCCTGGGCGGAGACTTTCGTGCTCCCGCCCACCGCGGCGCGCACGCGATGCGACATTGGATCCGCGTGGCCGCGCTGCCGATCAATCGTCGATCAAGGTGCGTTCGCGACCGCGCGGCTGGTCGATCCGCGGGTGCCGCCCGAAGCGATGTCGCGGCCGATCACGGGCTTCGATCCGGTGGTGAACCTGCCGCCCGCGGACGCGCCGGTTTCGCCCGTGGTCGAGGCCCGCCAATGCGCTGATGTGGGGGCGTATCGGGTCGCGCGGGAGCGCACGATCGTGCCGCGTCAAAACGACGAGACTTGCATCTGCGATGTGTGGGTGCGGACGCGCTGGGTGATCGCGCTGGCAGACGATCCGCCTGAATGGCTGAGCTGTGTCGGGCGCCCAATGACCCCCGGGGCGGGCGCAGGGTTGGCGGCCGAGGCGGGGCTGTCGCCGGGCATCGAGCCGCAGCCGGGCACCGAGCCGTAGCCGCGACGGCGCATGTCGCTCAGCCGCGCGACATGCGCCGTCGCGGCATGTCACCGATGGTGTCCCGCAGGCGTCGGGCGCGACGTACCGCGGCCGGGGGCAGCTGCAACGGCGCCTGAATCGGCAGCGCGGCGGGCGTTGGCACGTCCCACACATGATCGATCTGAAGGGCCAGCGCAGCGGGCAGCAACGAGATCTCGGTTTCGTCGCTGGCGCCTTCATCGGTGATCGGCGTGGGCTGACCCGCCACCTGCATCGCGATCGTCGGGCGCGGTTGGGACGGCGCCGAGATGGGCCGGTGCGGTGCAAGTTGAGTCGCCCTGTCGCCGCGCATATGCAGGACGAGACCGATGATGCCCACCCACAGCAACACCGCAGCGAGCAGGACCGAGGGCGGTCGATCGAGGGGCACCAACGCGACGACGCCCAGGGCGAACAGCGGGCTCACCATCACCGCGAGGACGGTCGTCGTCAGGCGTGTTGGCAGGCGCCAGTCGGCGAGACCGTCGAGGGCGAACAGCAGCGGACCCAGGAGCATCGCGGCCTGCCACGCCAGCCGTGAGCCGCCACTGATCAACGCCGTCGCCGCGCCCAGCCAGCTCATGGGATCGGTGGTGCCCGCGCCGTGGCTGGTGCGCGTCAACGCTTCGGCCGCGCTCATCTCGAGCACCAAGCCAGAGACCAGCAGCACCACCAAACCGGCGACGCCGCCAACCAGGGTCGCCGCGGTTTGACGGCCGGTGATGCGCGCACGATGCGGCTGACGATGCAGCTGACGATGGGGCTGGCGATGGGGCTGGCGATGACGGATGAAGAGGGCGATGAACGGCGCCCCGAGGGCGAGGGCGAGGCACACAAGGGGCAGGGCGGGCTCGAAGGACAGGGGGCGCATGACGGGGCCTTTCGCAGCAGATGGGCGGGGCCTTGGAGCGGGCCCACGTGATCCCCATCGGCCGGTCGGCCGCCGTGTCGCAGTCTTTTTGATCTTTTCTTGGTGTTCGGGCCCGCCTTGACACTAAACCGGGCGCGGTGGCAGCGTTTGCGCGCTTTTGCTGCGCCTGCGCTTTTTGGTCGCCGAGGTTTGCCCATGCCGGTCTTCACCCCGCTCGAACGCGCCCACCGCGGCCTCAAACGACGCATGCTCAAGACGGTCGGCCGCTTTGGCCTCATCGAGCCGGGCGATCGCATCATGGTGTGCTTGTCGGGCGGCAAAGACAGCTACACGCTCTTCGACTTGTTGGCCGACGCGCGGCACGCCTCGCCGGTGCCGTACGACCTCGTGGCGGTGCACGTCGACCAGAGCCAGCCCGGGTACGACGGTCGTCCGCTCAACGCCTGGCTCGATGGCTGCGGGTGGCCGTCCGAGGTCGTGCGCCGCGACACGTACTCTCGGGTGCTCGAGCTGACCAAGAACGGCGGCACCTACTGCGCGCCCTGCGCCCGCATGCGCCGCGGGATCCTGTACGAGACGGCCGAGCGGCTGGGCTGTAACAAGATCGCGCTGGGGCACCATCGCGACGACGCGCTCGAGACGCTGCTGATGAACCTGTTTTATGCGGGCAGGTTGCAGGCGATGCCGGCGAAGTATCGCACCGACGACGGTCGCTTCGACGTGATCCGGCCGCTGATCGAATGCGCCGAGCCCGACATCATCGAGTACGCCGCGCTCAAGGCGTATCCGATCCTGCCGTGCAACCTGTGCGGCAGCCAGAGCGGGCTCAAGCGCGACGCGATGACCGCGCTCATCACCCAGCTTGAGCAGACGATCCCCAACGTGCGGCAGGTCATGTTGGCGGCGATATCGAACGTCTCGGCGACGCACCTGCTCGACCCCACGCTGACGCGGCGGGGCGAGGCGCAGCCGGTCGCTGATGATGCGAACGAGGCGCTGGGCGGTGGATGTGATGGGCCCGCTGACGCGCCTGCGCTGGTGCAGATCGGCTGAGGGGCTGAGGGGCTACTGGCAGCGCCCCGAGAAAGCCCCGTCATTGAGGCTGCAGGCGTCCTGACACGGCGGATCCATATCGGGCAGGCAGGCCATACCGGCTGGCAGCGGCGCCCACGGATCCGGGCGCCGATCGTCGAGCAGCCGATCGAAGGGCAGCGCCACCAGCATGCCGTCGTGCCAGCCAATGGCGCCGACGTCCCAGAACGCATCCGACGGCGCGATTCGGCGCGTCGTGGTCCACACCATGCGATCGGTCAGGAACACGCGGATGGTGGCCTCGACGGTCACAACGGACGTGTTGCGCACGCCGATTCGGTAGGGCGCGTTGATGGCGTCGATGCCCTCGGCCCGCGGCAGGGCGACGCGTTCAAACCCCGGTGTAATCGCGTCGTCTCCCGTATGGCGGGGCCGATCGAGCGCAAGGTCTGACGTCCAGCGGGGATCGAAGTCGGCGGGAGAGCAGTCGAGGCCCGGCGCGTCCCAGGCCTGCGCGGTGGGATGCAGCAAGTGCAGATCGAGGTTGGCGGGCACCTCGCGATCGTCGAGCGCGCGCCACGTCAGGCCCACGCTGAGATCGTCGGGGCACGGACAGCGCTGCACCCGCAGCCGCGTGATCTGCGCCGGGCAGTTGGCGCCCGACGGCGGCTTGACGGTGCACTCCAGCGTGTAGAGGCCCGGCTGCGTCAGCGCGAACCAGGCGCCCGGTGTGTTCGGATCGTCTGGGGTGTCCAGCGTGGGATCGTCGAAGTGCACCGACTCGGCGAAGAGCCCATCGGCGCCATCGGGCTGCTCGATGACCGACCATAAGACGGTCGCGGCGGTGTCGGCGACGCCGGCCGGCGGGAAGGCGTCCAGGCGCACCAAGGATCGCTCCTCAACCTCGGCGCCTTCGCCCGAGACTCGCCACGGTCGGCAAGCCGCGTCTGTCCAGCGGCTCGACGCGCCGATGGGCACGGCAAAGTCGCCCTGGTCGCTGTTGACGTAGAGCACCGCGCTGGCCCGCTCGCCGATCGCCCGCGGGGTATAGACCAGCTCAACCATTTGCAGCGGTAGGCGCAAATCGGCGGGCGTGTCGAGATGGATCGCGTCGCTGGGGCTGACGGCAGTCAGCGAGAGGCCGTGCACCTGCAGCCCGTCGCCGCAGCCCAACGGCACGATGATCTTGACGGGTTGGCCGATGGGCACGTCGTCGCGCCGCACCTCTGCGGGCGCGGGCGGGCACCAGGGCGGGGGGGCCGCGTCGACGGCCACGTCGATGCCCAGATCGGCCTCGACAGGCAAAACGATGACGCGCTCCTGGGTCGGGTCGGCCTCGAGTTCGACCTGGCAGGCCGTGAGGCCAATAAGGCCAACAAGACCAATGAGGCCAATGAGGCCAATGAGCAGCACGCGCATGCCCCCAGCATGTCACGTCGGCGCGCGCCGGATCACCTCTGTACGAATCAGGCCGACGCCGTCAGTCGTCGGGGTCGCGAAAGCCCCGCTTGTCGAGGCCCAGCCGCTGCATACGATCATAGAGCGAGCGTGGCTGGATGCCGGCCCGACGCGCCACCTCGCCGACCCGGCCCTTCACTTCGGTCAGCAAGGCGCTCAGATACGCGCGCTCAAAGGCGTCGACGACCCTGCGACGCGCGTCGGGCAGCGACAGCGCGAGCAGCGCCGGGTCGATGGTTGGCGTGGCTGACTCGACCGACTCGATCATCGGCAGCACGACCGCGGGCGCGCTCAACGGCAGCCCCCCGAGGTTGTCCGGCAGGTGCGCCCGGGTGATGCGGGTGCCTTCGCAGAGCAACAACGAGCGCTCGATGACGTTGATCAGTTCGCGGATGTTGCCGGGCCAGCCATAGGCGCAGAGCGCGTCGAGGGCCGCCGGGTCGATGGCCTCGACGTCAGTGCCGATCTGGGCCGCCAGATGGTCGATGTAGCTGCGCACCAGATCGGGGATGTCCTCGACGCGCGCCCGCAGCGGCGGGATGTGCAGCGTGACGACGTTGAGCCGATAGAACAGATCGCTGCGGAACCGGCCGGCGGCGATCTCGGCCGTCAAATCGCGGTTGGTCGCGGCGATGACCCGCACGTCCACCGCGAACGCATGCTCGCCGCCCACGCGCTGAATCTCGCGCTCCTGCAGCGCCCGCAACAGCTTGACCTGGAGGTGAAACGGGATCTCGCCGATCTCGTCGAGAAACAGGGTGCCACCATCCGCCAACTCGAAGCAGCCGCGCCGAGATCGGGTCGCGCCGGTGAAGGCGCCCTTCTCGTGGCCGAAGAGCTCACTCTCCAGGAGCGACTCGGGGAGGGCGCCGCAGTTGACCGCGACGAAGGGGCTCGTGCCGCGCGGGCTGTCGGTGTGCAATGCGCGCGCGAGCCGCTCCTTGCCCACGCCGGTCTCGCCTTCGATGAGCAGCGAGGTGCGGCTGCGGGCGACGCGCCGCACGATGTGCATGAACGCCTGCATGGTCGGGCTGCGCGAGACGAAGTCGCTCAGGCTGGGCTGCACGATCGCGCCGCGCGGCGCTCGGGCGCGGCGGCGAGCGATGACGGCCGTCAGGACGTCGTTGACCTGAGCGATGTCGAGGCCCGATTCGAGGACCAGCTCGCAGCCCGCCGACAGCAACCGTGCGCGCTGGGCCGCGTCGGCCTGCTGTACGAAGACCCCGACCACGGGCCGCTCGGGCAACGTCAGCACCGTGTTCAGCGCATCTTCCCATTGAGCGGGCAGCCGAGCGGCGCTCACAAACAGCAGATCGATCGTCTCGCCAGCCAATCGGGGCCAGACGCCCGCGGTGGCCGACGCCGTCTCGACCACAACGTCGGCGGCCTTGAGGTGCGCCACGATGGCGTCGGCGAGGGGCGCGGGATCAACCGCAACAACAGCGCGTAAGAGCATCGGTGGTCTTCCCTCCGATTTCGGCAATTCGGAGTATTAGACTCCGATCTTTTCGGAGGTGATGACACTGCTATTTGGTCGGGACGGCCAAGAACGGCCTCGAAATAGGTGGCACGCACCTTGATAAGGCGAACGGGCGTCGCGGCTCTGCCCCAACCCACTTGGGCCCAACAGGGCACCTTGCAGGGCATCCTCGATGAGTCCCGAGCCAAGATTCTCACCTACCGCGCGTCCCGGAACGGGCGCATGCGTCGCACGCGGCGCGCTGTTGCCCACCTTCGGGTGGGCCGAGAGTATTTGCATGTCCTTGAACAAGATCCTGCTGTCCGTCGCCCTCACCTTCGGCTTCTGTGCGCCGGCCCTGGCCGAGGCGCCTGAGTCGATGATGATCGCCCAGGCCAAGGGCAAGTCGATCAAGCGCCGCGTCAAGAAGGCCCGCAAGGTCACCAAGAAGAAGGCCGTGGCCAAGAAGAAGGCCGTGGCCAAGAAGAAGGCCGTGGGCAAGAAGGCGGCGCCGGCGGTTGAGATGGCCGGCGAGGTCCAGGTTGAGCGCAATAAGAAGGGCGCGATCAAGTCGGCTCACCTGATCACCGCAGACGGCGAGAAGGTCCAGATCGTGCTCAACCCGAAGGGCCGCAGCTTGGCCAAGCTCGGGGGCGCGATGAAGGTCACCGGCAAGGTGCACACCCGCAAGGGCGCCAAGTTCATCCGCGTCGCGATGTTCGCGGCCCTGCCCAAGCCGGCCGAGGAGCCCGAGGTCGCCGAGGTGCCGGTGCCTGCCGCGCCCGAGCAGCCCAACCCCGCGGTGGGCGAGGACGGCGATGGCGATGCGCCGATGAACGATGATGACGCGCCGAACGACGATGACTCGATGAACGACGACGCGCCGAGTGACGACGCGCCGAGTGATGACGACGACAACAACAACGGCGAGTAGCCGCCGCGTGCGTGCTCTGACGCGGGAGCCAGCGCCGTCTCGGGCATGCACTGTCATGTTGAGGGATGTGCGGGGGTTCAAGCGGCGACCGGTCCAATGACCGGCGGGAAAGGTCGGTGGCGTTGCGCTGCCGGCCTTTCTTCTTTCGGACGCGGGTCGTTCGTTGGGGCGCGGCCTCTTCGAAGGCGGCCCTGCGGATACAGCCCTGCGAGCGAGGGCGCCCGAAATCAGGGCATCAGATCGGGGTTGCTGCGGGGGGCTGGCAGGGCGGGGATGAACGCACAGTCGTTGGTCGCCAAGCACTTGTCGTCGACCAGATCGCGGCCGCTCGTCGCCAGGTAATGGCCGATCATGTTGAACAGGAAGTTGCCCGTGTCGAAGACGGTGACGCTGTCGCAATCGCAGTCATCGGTGGCGCACGCGTCTTCACAGGCCTCGCGGGCGCTGTCGATGCTCTCGCCGGGCGCCGGGAAGCCGTGCTGGCCGGTGTCGGTGCCATAGGCCACCAGGAACGTCGAGAAGCCCCCCAGGGTGTCGCGCTCGTAGAACTTGGCGCGCAGCGGCGGGTCGAGGCGCGGCACCGTGTCGCCGAAGATGTCTTCGCCGTCGCTGAAGTTGTCGAGATCCATGTGCACGCCCGTGCCGTCAGGCCGCGTGAAGCGCTTCATCGTGTGCACGGCCTCGGCGGTGTAGGTGTCGATCAGCAGCTGGTTGACCGGCACGCCGTAGCGCGGATCGTCTTCGAGGTACTCGATCAGGCCCGCCGCGCGGCCGATGCTCATGGCCATATTGACCGGCACGCTCATGTCGCCCACCGCGGGCAGCAGCAGCATATGGGTGCCCGTCTTCTGTCCGGTGCCGGGATAGACCAGCGGCTCTTCAAGAATGTGCGGCGCCATCACGGCCATATCGGCCGGGTCGAGGATCGCCTGACCCAGCGACGCGAACCGGCGCAGCTCAGGGTTGCCCCGGCGCAGGCCCAGGCCCTCGTTGAGGGCGACCAGCGGGCTGCCTTCGGCGAACATCTTGGTCTGAAACTCCACCGCGTGCTGGAACGTGGTGACCTCAAGCTTGGGGGTCGCGCCGGGCTTGGGCGTGCAGTCCGTGTCGCCCAGGATCAGCTGGACGCCCGCGTAGAACGCCAGGCGATGGTTGTCGCCGCGGTTGCTGGCGACCGACGCGCGCAGCAGGCCGTCTTCGCTGACATACCCGCAGCCGCGCTCTTGGGTGGTCTCGTTGAAGACGATGAAGGTGTCGCCGGGCGCGACGTCGTCGAGGGTCGCGATCAGGCGCGTCGCCGCGTCGTTGAGATCGGGGATGATCGTCTCGAGATAGAACTGGCTGCCCGCCGGATCAGGCACCCAGCCGTCGCCCTCGGCGCGGCCCAGCGTGCCCACGTACAGCGGCGACATCGGGCGCAGGATGAAGGCCTCGGGCACCCCCGACTGCTGTGAGCGAATACCGCCGTCGCCCAGCCCGCCGCCGGGCACGATGGGCGCCGACGCGCTCAGCTCGGGCTCAACGCCCGACATGAGCGTGGCCATCATGCCGCCCAGCGATCCGCCGGTCATGTTGATGGGCGCGAGGCCGCCGATGTCGACGACGCCGTCGCCGTCAAAGTCACCCGCCAACTCGTTGACGCCGTCGCCGTTGAGGTCGAGGTTCCAGCGCGTCTCACCATCGAAGGCGCGCAGCACGCGCACCAACTGCATGTAGTCGAGGGCCGACTGCCGCACAACGTCGCGGGTGTGGAAGAGGTAGGCGGTCCAGAAGTCTGCGCCGGAGTCGACGAGCCCGTCGCCATTCTGATCATGCGCACGATCGGTGAAGACCGCGTCGACGAGGTTGGCCAGCCCAAAGCCGCCCAAGATCGTCTGCGCCAGCAGCAGCTCGTCGGGCTTGACCGAGATGCCATGCGAGACGTTATCGATGCCGATCGTGGCGACGCCATGCTTGGCGAAGAAAGGCCCCAACGTCGCGACCTCAAAACGATTGCTGCCGTAGCCATGCCCGAGGATCACCACTGGGACGGGCTTGCCGCGACCGCGCGCCGAGATCTCTTTGCGGGGCACCGTCAGATAGAAGTAGATGCGCTCGGAGCGGGCCGGGGCGACCTTGCGGTCGAGGTC
>JBNMOZ010000138.1:0-10747 GCA_051276005.1 Bradymonadia bacterium
CGCCCTCGACATCGGCCTGCTCAGCGACGTGGACGCGAGCGCGCGGCGTCTCACCATAAGGGCCGGCGGCGATCTCTCTCTGCTCGACCTGGCGCCCCAGGACTGCCGCGGCGCGTCCTGCGCAGACGACCACGCCAGGTGGCGTGCGTCGCAGATGTAGACGCCCACGCCATCGGCCGATTCACCCTTCACCCGCCTCATAATTTCCGATGACAAAACGGCCCGGCTTCACCTGTCATGCCACGCTGCGCTATAGTGAGCGCGCGTCGCGCACCCGCGCCGTGTCCCGCCATCGGAGGCCCCATGCGTCAGCTCTTCTTTTACAGCTTCATCGCCAGCTTCACGCTCGGCGCCATGGGCTGTGACGACGAGGTCCTCGGCCCGGACACCCGCCAGATTTTGGTCGAGGTCGACCCGCGCCGCACCATCGCCGAGCCCGAGTTCGACGACGACGGCAACCTGGTGCCGCCCGCGCCGCCGACGGTCTTTGGCCGCATCCTGGTCATCGCGGGCGAAGACGAGAAGATGGTGCATGCCGGCGGCTCGACCGAGTTGGCCGTCATCCTGCTCGACACCAACGGCGATCCGGTGGCTCGCGAGCGCATCGACTTCGAGATCTTCGGCGACACCGCCGACTCGACCCTGTCATCGCGCCGCACGGTCACCGACGACAACGGCATCGCAACGGTCGACTTCATCGCGGGCATCGCGCTGGGCGACTATGTGGTGCAGGTCAAGAACCCCGAGACCCGGGTGCTCGAGTTCAACGTCAGCGTGGTCGACTTGCCGACCGGCGGCGTCGACATCGGCTTCGAATACGAGGGCCCCGTCGCCCTGTCGCGCATGGAAGTCTACGTCATCGACGACCCCGACTACTGCGATGATCCCTACTACCTGACCCCGCCCGATGGCGTCATCGACTCGGGCATCGTCGAGGACCTCTTCGAGCGCTACGAGGTCAGCCCGCTGCTGGCCGGTCAGACGGTCTCGGTCGTGGTGCGCGGGCGCCTTGCCGCCAATGGCGTGCTGGCGGCCGGCGGCTGCATCAGCGACGTGCGCATCCCCGACGGCGAAATGGTGCGCGTCTCGGTCGCGATGTTCCTGCTCCCGCTCAACCCGGCGGGCGGCTACACCCTCGAAAACACGTATGACTTCACCGACGCCATCCCCGGCACCCTCGGCGAGGTCATCAACGGGCTGGTGCAGTTCTTCGGCACCCGCAACCAGGAGCGCGAGATCGCGGCCCTGCTGTTCGACGTGATCGAGAACCTGGCGCGCAACTTCGGCGGCGGCCTGGCCGGCCTGGCGGTGAACCTGCTGCGCGGCTGGCTCGAGGACGAGCTCAACGACGTCATCAACGGGTGGATCGACGACGACGCGCCCGACTGGGTGCGCGACTTCTTCACCATCGGCGAAGACATCGTCGGCATCGTCGCCGAGATGGAAGTCATCAGCCGCATGCGCATCAGCAAGCCGCGGCGCGACGGCAGCTTTGACGGCTCGCAGAACTGGATTGGCATGGCGTTCTACTGGCGCCTGCCGTGCGAAGGCGACCCCGACCCGGAGTGCGGGCGCTACGAGTTCACGATGGACGAGGTGGCGTCCGCGGCTGAAGGCATCCAACTGGTCTTCGGCCAGTTCACCGGCCGAATTCACAGCTACAACCAGGGCATCATCGACCAGCACACGATGGACCTGCAGTACGGCCGCCTGATCATGTTCGTGCTCAACAACATCGTGTTGCCGTTCATCGCTGACGGCGCGACGAACCTGCGCGACGCCCTGCTCAACATGGCCAACTGCCCCGGCTTCGCCAACGGCGTGACGGGCGGCCGCGGCCACCTGCGCATCGCGGGCATCAACATCGTCAGCCGCGACACGATCGAGGGCTGGTGCACCGGCGGCATCGGCATCGTCGGCGACGCGGCGGCGGCCATCATCGGTCGCCTGCGCGTCGACACGCGCCTCACGCTGCAGGGCGAGATGGTCTTCATCGAAGAGAGCGACGACCTGGTCGTCGACCGCATTGAGAACGGCCAGTGGACGGGCGTCATCCGCACCTCGGACGACGTGGGCCCGCCCTTCGATGGCACCTTCGGCGGCCCCATGGACGGCGCGCCCGAGATGATGGGCCTCGAAGAGTAGCTCTTTTCAAAGTCGCGGTGCTGCCCCGGTCTGGAGAGACTTCGGCTGTGGTCCGGGACTCTCTCCTGCGAGACGCTTCGATTGCGCGATCCCACCGAGCCCGACCCCACCGAATCCGACGTTGCTGATCCCCCGCGGCCGTCGAAGCCCTCCCCTTTTGACGAGATGTATGCCGCCCTGGATGGCGCGGCGACGCCCGCCGAGGCCCAAGATGGGGCCCAGGTCGAGCAGGCGATCCGTTGGCGTCTGGTGCTGGGTGGCTTCGCCGAAGCGCACCTGGGCTTCGACACCCTCGGCTCACAGGGCGAAGGCGCCGCGCTCAATGACGACCTGGCGAACCTGCTGACCGAGGCCCGCGCCGTCGATACGCCCCTGTCCTACATCTACGATCGCGAGCACGAGCAGCGCGCCCATCGCGGTGAGCCGGGCAGCGGCAGCGGCCTGAGCGTGCCCATGTGGCTCAACAAGGTGCGCACGCTGTTTCCGCGCGAAGCCGTGCAGGTCATGGAGCAGGACGCGCTCAATCGGTACGGGCTCAAAGAGCTGGTCACCGACCCCGAGATCTTGCGGCGCAGCGAGCCCACCCAAGATCTGCTCAAGTCGATCCTGCAGTTCAAGCATCTGATGAAGGGCGAGGTGCTCGTCGCCGCCCGCGACATGGTCGATCAGATAATCGGCCAGCTGCGCACCAGCCTCGAGGACGACTGCCGCCCTGCCCT
The DNA here is from genome assembly GCA_051276005.1 of Bradymonadia bacterium. GTDB lineage: Bacteria > Myxococcota_A > Bradymonadia > UBA7976 > UBA1532 > JBNMOZ01. The sequence continues at coordinate 2,865 of JBNMOZ010000138.1, forward strand.
GCACGGCCCCATCGATCCCCTCGGTCAGTCACCGATGCGCACGTTCCGCAACACCGACTGGCGCCGCACGATCGCGAAGAACCTCAAGCACTTCGACAAGGAGCGCGGGCGGCTGATCGCCGATCGCATCTACTTCAAGAACCGCCAGCGAAAGCGCAGCGACTGGCGCATCATCATCGCCGTGGACCAGTCGGGCTCGATGACCGACAGCCTCATCCACAGCGCGGTGATGGCGGCGATCTTCGCGGGTCTGCCCAGCACGCAGGTGCATCTAGTGCTCTGGGATCATCGGATGATGGACGTCACCCACCTGGCCAACGATCCCCTCGAAGTGCTCATGAGCTGCCAGCTGGGCGGTGGCACCCAGATGCTGCCGGCGATGCAGTATTGCAGCGAGCTGATCACCACCCCGCACCGCACGATCTTCTGCATGCTGAGCGACTGGTACATCTTCGGCGAAGCGCAGAAGTGCCTCGCGTTGGCGAAGTCGCTGACCGAGGCCGGCGTGCACGGGATCGGTCTGTCAGCGCTCGACGCGGAGTGCCGCCCGGTCTACGACGAGCGCTTCGCCAAGCAGCTCGCGGGCTGTGGCTGGTTCGTCGCGGCCTTGACCCCCAAGAAGCTCGCCGAGCACATCGGCCGGATGATCAACGGATGACGGCCGCGCTCACCCCGCCCGGCTCGCCAAAGCTGCCCAAGCGCGTCGTCGATCTCATCGCGCGCATGGGCGACGCCTTCGACAAGATCGACGCGCTGCTGCTGCGCCTTGGCGTGCAGGGCGTGCAGCGGCTCAGCCGGGCCAGCGTCGACGAGCTTGGCGCGCTCAAGCAGACGGCGAACGCCGCGGGGCTCATCTACATCTCCCGCGAGTTGGACACCTTGGCGACGCTGACGACCCGCTACCTCGATCGCGATCCCACCTTCGCGATGCGTCAGTTCGTCGGGGCCATCAACCGGGTGTGGCTGCTCAATCGCGCCGCCCGGGTGCGCCACGCCACCGGAGAGCTGCCCGAGGCCATGCTCGAGCTCAACGGGCGCGCGCGCCGCAGCTTCGAGATCCTCGACCACCCGCTCGACGTGCAGACGCTCGGCGCGTTCGGGTGGGTCACCGACAGCGGATACGTCGGCGTGACGCTGCACTGTGAGATGACCCGGCACGCTGACGAGACCGCGCACGCTGACGAGACCGAGCACGCTGATCCGCCCCTCGGCGGTCAGGCCCAGAGCCGTGGCCTCGTGCAGCTGTCTGTCGCCCGCCCCACGATGCACTTCGGCACCGATCCCGAGATGTTGTACGGGTTCGCCCTCAACGACGCGTTGACTCAGAGCCCGCGCGATATGGCGCATGGCGCGTATCAACTGCGGCAGGCCAAGCTCTCGAGCGACAACCGCCTGAGCATGCACGCCGACCTGCAGATCGCGCCTGCTGCGTATCGCGGTGGCAGCGCATATGCCGCCTATCGCGTCACCGATTGGCGCCAGGTCGTCGAGCGTATCCGCGCGGCTGACGCGAGCCCGGTCAAGCGCACCGATGGGGTGCTGATCTTGGCAGAGGCCCAGTCGCTGTCAGCGGTCGTTCAGGATCAGACCCGCGCCATCGCCACCGCCAACCTGCGTGACGCCCGCGGCGCGGTGCTGACCGTGCACGTGCCCATGCGCACCGAGCACAACACGCTGATCGACAACCTCGAACGCCTGGCGCGCTCGCCCCGGCCCCACAGCCTCTTCGGGCGGGCCTGGATCGAAGACGATGCGCTGCGCTTCATGCCGTACACCGCCGTCTACGCCGAGCCGCAGACGATCCAGCGCTTCGGCCGCAGGGTGCATACGGTGCATCTGTCTTTGGAGCGCCCAGCCGACAGCGATGTGCCACAACGGCGGCGGCGGTCGGTGCCAGGCTCTTAACAGGCCCTCAGTTCGGCTCTACGCAATCGGGCTCTGCGCAATCGGGCTCTACGCAATCGGGCTCTGCGCAATCGGGCTCTACGCAATCGGGCTCTACGCAATCGGGCTCTACGCAATCGGGCTCTCCGGAGTCTGGCCGCGGACGCAGGCCAAGCCCCAGCACGTTGGTGACCGACCGCGCGAGGGCCTCGGCCTCGTCGGCCGACATTGCAGGCAACGCGCCGTCTACGAACATGCGCGCGAGCCCATAGATCAGGGCCTGAGCGGCCAACGTTTCCACCGCGACGCCCTGCTTGCCCATCTCGCGCGCTGCCACTGCGGCGGCCACCATCTGATGGGTCTGCGCCTCAGCCTCGGCGATCCGCGCGTTGAGCGCCGGATCATCCAGGGCGCGCCCGACGGGACCGCACATCAACGCGTAATGCGTCGGGTGCGTCACGGCGAAGCGCACGGCGGCGATGCCCGATTGCCGGAAACGCTCCAGCGGCGTCGTGGCCTGTGCGACCAGCGCCGTCTCCTGCTCGTCCATCAGCGACCACCCCTCAGTTGCCAAGGCGATCAGAACGTCGTGCACCGACTTGAAGTGCCGGTATGGCGCACCCGAGGAGACCTTCGCCGCACGCGCGAGCGCCGCCATCGTCAACGCCGAGACGTCGTGTTCGGCGATGATCGCCAGCGCCGCGTCCAAGAGCGCGCGCCGCAAGTTGCCGTGATGATAGGAGCGGTCCGCCATGTAAGGGACTCTTACTTTTTCTTGATCTCGGCGCAACACCTGCGTACCGTCGTGAATGTAAGACCCATTTACATACGCACCACAGCGAGACGCCATGCAGACCCAAGCCCGTACATTTGGCCGCGCCTTGCGCACCGCCGATCGCTTTCATGGCTTCGAGCCCTTGACCGTTGAGGGCGTGATTCCGCCTGGCCTGAAGGGCACGTTCTGGCGCAACGGGCCGGGCCAGTTCGAGTGCTTCGAGCGCCCCTATTCGCATTGGTTTGACGCCGACGGGCTCGCGACGGCCGTTCGTTTTGAAGACGGTCGCGCCCAGATGGCGTGTCAGCTCGTCGAATGTCCTGCCCTGGCCCAGGAGCGCGCGGCCGGCAAGGCGCTCTTCTCATCGGGCCAGACCCGAGCGCCGTGGTGGCGCATGGTGGGGGGGCGCGGCAAGTCCGCGCGCAACATCAACATGCTCGCCCATGACAACCAAATGTACGCGCTGGCTGAAGGCGGGCTCCCCATCCCCATCGACGCGCAGACGTTGAAGTCGGGGGCGCCAGCCGCATTTGTCGACGGCCAGGCGACCTTCCACGGGCATTACCGCGTCGACCCGCGCACGGGGGCCGTCTACGGCTTCGGCGTAGAGTACGGCCGCAAGACAACGGTCAACGTCTATCGACTGATGCCCGGCCAAGGGGCGCAGCGCATCGCGCGTCTGGCCCTCTCGCAGGCCCGCGTCCTGGTGCACGACATCGCCTTCACCGGCGACGCGGTCATCCTCATCATCCACCCCATCAACATTCAGATTTTGCCGTTGATGCTCGGGTTGAAGACATCCTTCGCGTCGATGCATTGGCAGGAGGGCGAGGGCAGCGAGGTCATCATTGTTCCGCTCGATGACCCCGCCAAGGTGCGCCGATTCGAGGTCTCGCCGTTCTATAACTTCCACTTCGGCAACGCCTTTCGCGACGGTGACGCCTGGCAGGTCGACATGGCGCGCAGCGACAAGCTCGACTTCGGTGGCAGCTTCAGCCTCGACGCGATCCGCAGCGGCAACGTGACGCCGCCGGCGCCCGTGCACTTCGGTCGCTTGACGATTCGGGGCGAGTCGACGACATGGACCCAACTCTCCGAAATTGAGAGTGACTTTCCGATCGTTGATGGTCGCGAGGCGGGGCGTCGGCACCGCTACACCTGGGCTGTCCGCGGACACTTGGCTCTCGGATCGCTGGGTCGACTGGACCATGAGACGGGTGATTGGATCGACGTACCTCTGGGCACGGACGTCTTCCCCAACGAGGTCAGCCTGGTGCCGTATGGGGCAAATGAAGACGCCGTCTGGGTGCTCTCAAGCGTATACGACGCAGTTGAGGATCGCGCAGGCATGGTCGTGCTCGACGGCGCCACCCCCGGGGCCCAGCCCGTCGCCCGCGTTTGGTACCCGCATCATGTACCGCCGCCCCTGCATGGCTGCTTTGTGCCCGCCAGTTGACGCACCCCCAGCGCACGCATACGCTCGGGCACTCGCTCTGGAGGCCCTATGAAGCGGCTCATTTTGGCGTTTAGCCTCGTGGGCGCCGCCCCGGCCTGGGCGCTGGACTACGACCCGACCCTGTCCCGCCTTTGTGTGCTCGTCGACCCGACGAGCCCGTCGCCGTGCTCCGATACGCCGGTTGCTGATCAGCGCGCGTTCGGTGCGCTGTCCGAGGCGTATGGTCTGGCGATGGCCCCGCGACTGCTCGCGCCTGCCGAGACGCTGGGCATCAATGGGTTCGCCTTCGCGTTTCAGTTTGGCCTGACGGGCGTCGACGAGTCGGCGTCGTTCTGGGATCGTGGCGTTCGCGCCAATGAGGACACGCTGAGCCCACCCGAGCGCCCCGGCAGCCTACAAACCGCCCACCTCGACCTGCGCAAGGGCCTGCCGTACAGCCTCGAGTTGGGCGCCCACCTGACCCATCTGTTGCACAGCGCGCTGTTTGGGATCGGCGGCAGCCTCAAGGTCGCCCTCAATGAAGGTGTCAACGATGTCCCCATTGACGTCGCGGTGCGCATTGGCGCGAGCCGCATCGTAGGATCGGGCGATCTCGACATGACGCTCGGCAACCTCGACCTGATCGCGAGTCACCGCATCGGGTTGCAGACGTTGAGCCTGACGCCCTACCTGGCGTATTCGCCGCTCCTCATCTTCGCCAGCAGCGGCGTCGTCGACAGCTCACCGGGCGACAGCACCACCCCATCGGGCACCTTCGTCTTTGACGATGAGAGCCTCGTGCTGCACCGGCTCACGCTCGGGTTGCGGGTCTTGTACGGCGCGCTCGCGCTGACGCCAGAGCTGGTCGTCGCCTCAGGGAGCCTTGCGACCAACCTCAACATCGGCCTCGACTTCTGACGACTCGCCAGCGGCCAGCCCCAGATGCGCCTCGATGCGCGCGAGGCGATCAGCCAAGGTCTTGAGCTGCGACTCCAGCGAGACGAGCACGTCGGTGCGCGGGTGAGCACCCTTGACCCGTTCGTCCAGGCGCCGCTGCAAATCTTCGAGCGAACGGGTGTTGAGCTCTATCCAATGCTTGACCTGTCGGTGGGTCTCCTCGGCGCGCTCTTCGCCGCTGCGAATCAAGCGCAGGACCGACTCCTCGACGCTCGACCGAATATGCGAGACGGGCTCGGCGATGCGCCGCTGAATCAGATCGCGCAGCGCTGGCAGCGGGCGCGCGCGACGGCCGCTCTTCTCATCTTCAACCAAAATTTGGGCCATGGTGACCGCCGTCAGATCGGCCTTGGTCCGGTTGTCGATGATTTGGATCTCATCGCCGTTGCGGATCATCTCGGCGATCTCATCGAGCGTCACGTATCGACTGCACGACGTGTCGTAGAGCTTGCGGTTCGCGTACCGCTTGATCAACCGCGCGTCGTCCACTTGGCCCCCAGCACCCATTTTCTGGCTCAGCGCCGGCTCTGGCCTGGCTCAGCACGGGCCGGACGATCGTCCGCGCGCGGCCTGCTGTCAACCTCGCCGCGGGTCGCACACGCTCTCATCAATCGCCCCGCCCGGCGGGTCGCCGCGCTCCAGTCGAGCCGTCGCGGTACAACCGTCTTGCCGCCACGCAAAGGTTGTGTGAGCATCGCCTCTACACTCTCGCAGATGGGTTTCGATGCTGGTCCAATGCCCGCAATGTAGCGCGGCGTACGACTTTCCTGACGAGCGCGTAACCGCCGAAGGTCTGCGGGCTGCCTGCGGACGCTGCACGCTCGTCATGCTCGTCAAGCCAGCGGGTGCGGACGGCAAGGCAGTGGTCGAGGTGCCCGAGAGCGAGGTGCCCGAGAGCGAGGCGCGGCAGGCGCGGGTCAAGCGGCCCAAGCGCCGGACGGCCAAACCGGCCAAGCGCGTCTCAAAATCAGCCAAGCCACGCCGCACTGACTCCATCGTCAGCAGCACTCGCCAGAGCGCCGCGTCAGCCAGTGAAGAGCCGTCCATCGTCGTCGACATGGGCCACTTCAAGGAAGACGCCAGCGAGACGCCTCAGGCAGACGTGCCAGCCCAAACGCCGATCGACCATGAGGCGGCACGCCAAGCCGAGTCGGCCATGGCGTTCGCGCCACTCTCGGTCGCGCCCGTGCAACTCAGCAACCCACGCTACGCGCCCCCGATGCCGGCACACTTCGACGACGATGAAGATCCCCTCGTCTTCCGCCAGGCGGTGTTCCTCAAGACCGCCTTGGTCCTGCTCTTCCTCGGGCTCGTCGGCTTCGTGATCTTCGTCGCCTGGAGGAACGACTGGGGCCCGGTCTGGGAAGATCCCGCGCAGGCCATCAAGGTCGCCCTCCAGCTCGACGAGAAGCCCGCAAGCGCCGCGCCTGCCGCGCCAATCGTCGAGCCCCAGAGCACCGGCGAGTTGGGCGTGGACGCAGTGACGGTCGAGTGGCTCAACCCTCGCGCGGCGCTCGTGCGCGGCACGGTCAACAACCGCAGCAACCGAATCCAACGCGCCATCGGTCTCGACGTGGCGCTGATCGAGGCAGGCAGCGCGCTGGGAACACGGGTCGTGCCTTGCTGCACAGTCTTCGATTTGAACGAAGCGAAGAAGGTCGCCCAGGACGCGAAGCACGTCCACTTCGACCCCAGCCTGCGCACCGGCCAGCTGAGCCTCCAGCCCAGTGAGACCGCCCCGTTCACCGCAATCGTCCGCGGCCTGCCTGCGCGGACCGACCCTGCCGGCGTGGCCGCCAAGGTGCGGATCAAGTACTCAGATCCCGAGCGCGTCAAAGCGCCTTGAGCGAGCGATTCGCTGCCACGCGTCTGCTCCTCCGTTTCGCAGCGTTGCCAGACCACGCGATGCGCGTCGCCGTCTGGCGAGAGGTCTTTGCGGTGTTGTCGCCAGACGACGTCGTCGATTTGATCCAGACAATTCTCGTTCAGCTTGCGCGCGGCGCAGTGGGCGGCAAGCTGGGGTACTTGGCGCTGATTCATCTCGAGGTGCCCGAGGGCCGGCGTCTGGCCGTGCTCGCCTCCGCTCAGGCGCGCGACGCCACCCGTGTCGCCGGGCTGTTCACCCAAAAGCCAGCGCCCGTGCCGGTCAACCCCAGCGAGCTGCGCGGTCAGCCCCTCGACCCCGACAGGATCGTCCCGCTGGGGGAGCGCGTCTCTTGGGCGCGGCGGCCCGACCGTCAGGTCATCGAGCGGCTGATGTTCGATCCCAGCGAGCGCGTCATCGGCAAGCTGCTCAACAATCCCAAGCTGATTGAAGCGGATGTGCTGCGCATCGCCAGCCGCCGACCAACGCTGCCCAGCTCCTTGGAGCAGGTCTTCGCCCATCCAAGGTGGGGGCTGCGCATTGCCGTGCAAGAGGCGCTGATCCTCAACCCGCACACGCCGCTGAATATTGCCTGTGGACTGGTGGGGATCATCGACGCGACCACCGCTCGGCGGATCTCGCGCCAGCCAGCAGCACACCCGTTGGTGCGCGCGGCAGCTCGGGCGCTCTAGGCCCGCAAAGAGAAAGAGGTGCTGGACTAGACGCGCCCAGCAGACTCAGCCCCGTCAGACCCTACAAGGCCGAACCATCGCGGGCTGCTGATGCATGCAGGCACGCAGATCCGCCGCGTGGCCGAAGACGCAGCGCACGTCGGCCAAAGCATCAGCTCGGGTGGTGCTTCTTCTCGGCGACAGCGTCGATACGGTCCTCGACGTCATCGCTCTGCGGCGGCAGTTCAAGCACGGTACGCGCCGTCGGCTCGGCGGCCGTCTCGTCCTTGGTGAACG